>JASGCX010000013.1:0-19220 GCA_030053925.1 Flavobacterium sp. | reverse complement strand
TAGCCCATCGTAAACCAAGAATAGCCCATCGTAAACCTAAAGTGACATTTCTACAACCAAGAATAGCCTAGCGTAAACCTATAATTGCCTAGCGTAAACCTAAAGTGACATTTCTACAACCATGAATTGCCTAGCGTAAACCAAGAATGACATTTCTACAACCAAGAATAGCCTAGCGTAAACCTAAAATGGCATTTCTCTATAGGCTGGTGAGGCAGCAACCAATAGAGAAATTGCCAATTTTAATGCGTTTGCCCCAGTGATTGGCAAGCAGCTACAAAACCAAAACAGCCCAAATTATATATAGGGCTGTGGGTGATGCAAATAGTTAGCTACAGTTTTTCGTAATCTTTATTTGTGCCAATGGGCGCTTCTACCACGTTTAATACTTTGCTTTTAGCATCTGTAATAAACGCTACCAATTTAGCTTTAGAAATGTTAGATATATTACCTGGCACATTTACCGAAAAAGTACGAGTAACATTGTTACCACTGTTTGCTATTGCATCACCATCTACCGATGTGAGAATGTCTCTTAAAACACCATCGTATTTAAAATTAGAAATAGTACCTGCACCACCATATAAGTTTGAATAGTAGTTGCGTTGGCTGTACACCAAGTTATCTTCTACAACATACAAACTTAGTTTAGTACCTGCACCAACCGTTGCACCATAACTAACTTTTACCGTTGCATTTAATGTACCATTAGTTACCAATGAATTAATAGCAATACCCACCGAAGACGCATTTTCAAGCAAATTGGTTACTTGTTTTACATAATTGTATTGAGGCGTTGTCCAATCGGCTGTACCATTAATACGACCTGTAGGTACGCCATACACTTCTCTTTTATTTGCCAATGTATTGCCGGCGTTAGATATAAATGGATCACCGCCAAATAAGTGAATACCCACCACTACGGCCTTGTTTGTTTCTTGTTTTAAAAGTTCTACACCGTATAAAATTTGGGGGCAGTTGCCACACCATGTGCCCGAATATTCTTCAACCAAAACTCTGTGTACATAAGTGGTTGGTGGTGGCGTAGCCAATTTGCTAGCTACCACGGTAAGCACCGCCGTTGCTAAACCATCTTTTTTAGCATAAACAGCATAAGTACCTTCTGTTGAAAACACAAAACTATTACTTGCAATGGCCAATCCATTTACATAAATAACCGACTGACCAGTAATATTACCATTGGTAGACGATGTAACGGTAAACCTAACCGTATCGTTAGTAGTAACTTGCAATGCGTTTGCAGTAAGCGTTATTGTTTCTGCAACCACGGTTGCAGTTGTTGTAAAATCAGACTCTACTTTGGTACAACTAACCATAAAAGCAATAACTGCAAGTAGTGGCAATAATATTTTTTTCATATCAACATTTATACTTAATACGTGTTGCAGAAATAAAACTTACAGTGTAAGGAAAAAATTTTTTGTACGTATTTATCCAAAAACATCACATGTATAGAAAACTACCAACAATAGTAACCATACTATTACTTATGGCTTATGGTAAGTTGCTTGCGCAACAAGTACCTGCTACCACGTTATTAGACCTTAAAGGCAACAAAATAAACACTAAGCAGTTTAATGATAGTACCAATACGCCTATTGTGCTTGCATTTTGGGCTACTTGGTGTTTGCCGTGCATTAATGAATTAGCAAACATTAATGATAACTACAACGATTGGCAAAAAAAACGCCCATTCAAATTGTATGCTGTAGCCACAGACGACAGCCGTACCGCCAAAAAAATTGAGCCTTTAGTGCTAGGAAAAGGCTGGCAGTTTGATGTATTAATAGATAATAATCAAGACCTGAAACGTGCTTTAAATATTGCCAACATACCAACCGTTTTGGTAATTAAAAATGGCAAAATTATTTATAAACACAATGGTTATGTGCGTGGCGATGAAAAAGCATTGTATGATGTTATTACCAATAATTAAGAACAGATGAATTGCAACAAATTAACGATGCTTGCTTTGCTAGCGGTGCTTGTAGTAAATAGCAGCTATGCGCAACTAAGCGGTAGTATAGAAACTAACGGTGCCGTGTATATAGATGATGCCAAAATAAAACTAGCAAGCAATGAGGCAAATAATAAAATAAGAAACAACACGTATTTGCGATTAGACTACAAATACAAACAGTTTACTGTAGGTGTGCAAGTAGAAAGTTATTTGCCCAAAGCATTATTAAACTACGCACCAACCTACAAAAACGCAGGTGTTGGCACGGCTTACATCAACTACCGCAACGATTCTTTGCGTATAGATGCAACTGTAGGCCATTTTTACGAACAGTTTGGTAGTGGCTTAGTACTGCGTACCTGGGAAGACCGACAACTTGGTGTAGCCAATGCCATTTTGGGTGCTAAACTTAACATTCGTACCTACCAACCACTTACTATTACCTTACTTTATGGCAAACAACGCAACGGCTTTACTGTTACCGAAGCAACTATTGCAGGCATTAATGCCGACCTAGATATTGCCTCAATTTTTAAAGCTAAAAAATGGCATTATGCCGTTGGCGGTAGTTTGGTAAATAGATTAGAGAAACAATTACCATCGCTAAATTTACCAGAAAATACGCAGCTTACATCGCTAAGAGCCAATATTAAAAAAGGCGCTATTAGCATAGATGCAGAATATGCCTTTAAAACCGCCGAACCATTAATAGAAAACGGCGTTGCGCTGCCCAACTATCGCTTTGACGGTGATGTTTATTTACTAAATATAGGCTTTGCAAAACCCCGAATTGGTATTAATGCTAATTTTAGAAGAACAGAAAACTTTACCGTGTACAGCCAGCAAAATTTGTATGGCAATGCATTTAATGAAGCATTATTAACCTATGTGCCGGCGCTTACTAAGCAGTACGACTATGGCTTGACTAATATTTATGTGTACATGGCCCAGTCGAGGCTTACATTTAACCCAATAGCTACAAAAGCCGGTGAAATAGGTGGGCAAATAGATGTGTTTTATAAGCTAAAACCTACATCGTTTTTAGGTGGCAAATATGGTACACAAATAGCTTTGAATGTTGCAAAATGGAGCGGTCTTTCTGGTAAATACGATGCAGCCTTACGTAAATACCAAACCAATTTACTACAGCCTGGTGCAGATTATTACACAGAAATTGGTGTAGAAATAAGAAAGAAATGGAGCGATGGATTTAGTAATAGCCTTACATACACCAACCAATATTACAGTGCCGTACAAGTAGAAGAAACCTTTGGTGAAGTACGTGCCAATACAGTGGTTTTAGACAATACTTTTGACCTGCCAAAAAACAAATCTTTACGTATAGATTTACAACATCAATGGGCAAGTGCCATTCATGGTAATTGGCTAGGTGTTTCTGCAGAATATAGTTTTAATAGCAAATGGGCTTGCTTTGGTACCAATTTATATAACTATGGCAATGACGATAACAATAAACAGCTTCACTATTATGTGGCAGGTTTGGCCTACAAGCCAGGTGCATTTAGGGCGCAAATTAGCTATGGCCGGCAGCGTGGTGGTGTTCAGTGCATTGGTGGTATTTGCAGGTTTGTATCGGAAAATGCAGGATTAAGTGTTACCTTAAACTATAGCTTTTAAAAGCATGTGTACTACAACTTAAAATACAAAGAAAATTTGGCATAAAAAACCCGATGTTACATTGTTTTAAGATGCGGGTGTGCTATTTTTTGTTGGCGATACAGGGCTGCCTAGGCGTGGCGTAAGTGTAACGGTGGTGCTTGTGTAAATAGCATTGGTAGGTATAGCCAAAATGGGTGTAAATAAAAGCCCCTATTTTGGGGCTTAGTAGCTTATTGGTACAAATAGTTTGTAATTAAGCAACGTTAAGCCAGTACTGCTGTTGGTAACAACGGTATTGGTAGTAATAGTGCCGCCATTAAGTGCTTGAGGGGTTTACCAGATTGTCTGTTAGTATAGCTTTCATAAAATTAAGCGTACTAAAATAAGCGTTTACAGAAGGCGTAATAGTCCATTGATTATCTTATTTGCCAATAGTAAAATCACGTGATAAACCTGCGTTTAAAGAGAAATTAGTTTCGCTTCTCAATAGGTTGGTGAACACAGCAATTGATTGAAGAAAGGCATTGACACTTAGATAAGCCCTGCTTACATGCAGATACAACATACTTACATAAGGATAAAACGCATTAACATACAGATAAATCCTGATTACATGCAGATATGACATACTTACACAAGGATAAAAGCCATTGACACACAGATTACCCCTGCTTACATGCAGATATGACATGCTTACACAAGGATAAAAGGCATTGACATGCAGATAAGCCCTGCTTACATGCAGATATGACATACTTACACAAGGATAAAAGCCATTAACATACAGATAAAACCCATTAACATACAGATAAACCCATTAACCTACAGATAATAATAGCTTGCCTATAAATAGCCCCTTCTTACACACAAGTTTGCCCATATACAGCCACAATTTGCTACCCAAAAGCAGCATTTATAATTTTTTCAGAAAAAATTTTAACAGAATTAATAGAATTTAAAAACAATGTTGTAGTTTTATAGCATCATATAAAAGTATGTAAGTAAATACCTACTTTTACTATTAATCACCGCACAAAAAATTAGTTATGACAAGCCGTCAAGAAGCCCGTTTTACTGCTGGTAAACGTGTACAGCAGCAAACAAAAATTGATGCTACAGGACCCTAGCACATTTTGAGAAAATAAGCACCGGCAACCAAACACTAACCATAGCCGCCGCAGGCTACACAAACCAAACCATTACCGGCAAAATTGCAAGCGGTACTAATACCGATGTAGTGGTAAAATAGGCTCAGAAAGTAGCAACTGGCATATATTTTTGAGTTACCTGCCATTCTTCCGACACACTACAAAACCACAACGAATCTAACTTGACAATCTAAAAATATAATAAAACTTTATGCAATTCAGACCAACGACTGTACTTGGACTTTTTGATAGTTCCCAAAAACATTTTATAATACCAGTTTACCAAAGAGCATACTCTTGGGACAAAGAACAATGGAATATTTTTCTTACTGACTTGAAAGAACGAATCAGAGGAGACAATAGTTATTTTTATGGAAATCTTTTACTTGAAACTGTAAAAAAGGATGTTCAATATGAAATTATTGACGGGCAACAAAGACTTACAACTTTGACAATATTTATTCGTTCATTACTTGACCTTTTAAAAAAACGAGGACAAAGTGAAACCTTTGAAATTGATTTTGATTCAAAAGAAAAAATATACTTCAAGAATGGCGGTAACATCAAATTGCGACCAGTTGAATATGATAGAGCTTGCTTTGAATCTTTGATAGTAGAAGGAAATAATAAGTTTGCGACTGCAACGCCATCACAAGAGAGAATAAAAAATGGGCGTAAATTCTTTGCAACTGAACTTGAAAAATTATCAACAACTGACTTATTAAGTATTCTTGAAAAACTTGAAACAACTGAATTGACTTGCATAGAACTTGACGGCAAAAAGGATTCAGCTTTAATGTTTGAGCTGCAAAATAACAGAGGAAAGGACTTGACGAATATGGAGAAAATCAAGTCTTATTTTATGTATCAAATGTATGTTTACAGTCCAGAAGAGGAAACTGAAAGCAACATTGAATTTGTATCAAACATTTTCAAACTAATTTATCTCATTATAAATGACCTAAAAAGTTTAAATGAGGACAGCGTTTTAATTTATCACTGCAATGCTTTTATTAAAGGTTATCCTTATAGAACTTTGGACGACATTAAGGAAGTTTTTGTTAGTTCAACTGATAAAGTAAAATGGATAAAAGAATTTGTAAAAGAATTACACACTTCATTTTCTAACATTAAGAAAATGGAAAATTCAGATTTGCCATTTTTACAAGACTTACGAAAATTATCAATTCCAGCATTTGCATACCCATTTATCATTAAAGGCTACAAATACTATAATGACAAAGAGGATTATCTAAACACATTATACAATATTTTAGAGATTGTTGTATTTCGTTACAGACTAATTAATAGCCGAGCAGATTTCATCAGCAGACTAAATGAAATTTTGTTAGGCTTTAATGGCGACCTTGATAGTTTGAAAACGCATTTTAAAAACAAACTAAACGAGGCTTGGTATTGGGGAGACAATCGAGTAAAAGAGTATTTGAAAGGTTATATGTATGAAAATAGGATTTTGAATTACCTACTTTGGAAGTATGAAGATTCATTACAGAACAGAGGTTATACTATTGGCAATTGCAGTATTGAAAGTGAACAAATAGAACATATTTCACCACAGCGTCCTACAAACGGAGAACCAATTTCCACAGGTTATGACGTTGATGAAAACAATGAATATTTTGACGGGTTCATAGACAAGGAGTTAAACTGTTTAGGAAACTTAATGTTAATTTCAGGTTCTCATAATGCATCAATTGGCAATAAACCATTTTCAGAAAAATTACTTTCTTACAAGTCAAATCCACTTTTAAAACAACAAGCCGAAATTCAAGAATTTATAGCGGACAAATTAATTAAATGGGGAGCATTAGAAATTGCAGAAAGACAAGATAAAATTGTTAATAAATTTGCTTTGACAAAGTGGAATTTTGACAGCGTAAAGACAGACTAAAAAAACGGCAGGCAACCAGGGGTTTTGCAATATTGGGGCAGAAGGAATAAAAATGTGCATTTGTTACTCTATTTGGCTTTTGTTCCGGCAGACGAATTTCAATTTAGCTTTTTGTTGTTACCTTCATCGTCAGTTTTTCAATTGGGCAGCGGTTCCAGGCTGGTTGTCATAAAATATCCAACCTGCAGCAATATCTGCCCGTTGTACGTAACTAATTTAGCAACCAAAAATGTGTTATAATTTTATAAAAAATTGACAAAATCGACTTAATTTACTTATTTTGTCTCCGCTTTACAATTAAAACGATACTATATGTCTAATTTCTTAATCCGAGATGAAATAAAAATGATGCTTACTGCATCTAAATTCTTGCGTTTGATTAACGACAAACGTAGGAAAAGTGATATTCTGAGCGTAAAATTTATACCACCAATTTTAGGCTCAGACTCTTTAGGAAACTACAAAGTAACTTTAAAATATGAGCCAAAACAAAAATTCAAACTCACCTCAACAGTCGAGTAAGGACTTACCAATCCACGTTGTTGAACAAATAATAGAAAGCCAAAAGCAACAAATACTTCTAAAAACACAGGAGCTTAAACTTAAAGAAAAAGAGCTTGACATTAACGCAAAACTTGCTGAAAAGCAAATGGGACTTCAAGCTGAAATTCTAAAAAGCAAACCTACTGAAACAAGAAAAAACTTTACGGTTGTTGGTTTATTTATAGTTGGCTTCTTTGCACTATCCCTTTTCTTTTTTGGTTACTGTGTACAAACTGGACACGAAGACTTTGCTTTAAAAGTTTTCGGTTATATAATGTATGCTGTTACAACAATTGCAGGTTATTACGCTGGCAAAAAATCTGGACAAAAAGATAAACAAGGTAAAAATGACACCGAAATTGAAGATGCAACTATTATAGACTAACGTGAAAAAAGTTTGCCTCAGCATTTGTTTTTTATTGTGCTTCAGTTGGGGCAGGGCGTTATATATTTGGCTTATAAATAAAACATCCGCCGCAGCGGCGGCAATCATTGGGCTTCGGTTACGGGCTGTTGGAACCTTCGCAATTGCCCAACCCACACAAACCCCTAGCGTTGCAGCCAATTTTTGACAAACAGTTTCAGTTACAATCAATAATAGACAAAACGCATTTATAAAATCAACTTGGTAAGACTTGAGCCAAAGCCCACACAAGCTTTGGTAGACAAATTAAGCCAAGTCAAAATTTTAAAATTTTTATTTTAATTTAGCATTTGTAACAAGGTGCGCTTTTGCTAAAGTATCATTAAGCAGACAAAACAAAACAAGTTAGACTATTATGAACAGCAGAAAAAATCTGCTACAACGAAAACAAAAAATATGGAAGAAAAGTATCCTCAATTATCAGAAAGAATTCAATCAACGTTCATTGACACATTATTGATTGTTGCTTTAATGTTTCTATCTGCCAACTTGCTAGACAAGTTTAATAATGTTCCAGACGAAGTTCGAATTGCAATTTTTGTTGGACTTTGGATTGTATATGAACCATTGTGTATGACAACTGGTTGTACTTTGGGAAACTACATTAAAGGAATTCGAGTTAAAAAATATTCAAACTCGACAAAACGAATTAATATTTTCCAAGCAACAATTAGATATGTAGTAAAAATATTATTAGGCTGGATTTCATTCTTGACTATTAACACCAATTCTAAACGTAGAGCCATTCACGATTTAATTTCAGGCAGCGTAATGATAAAACTTTAATGTTTCAGTTTGACAGCGAAAAACTGCCCACAACAACAGGTTTGGCATTATTGGGCTTATAAATAAAACATCCGCCGCAGCGGCGGCAATCATTGGGCTTCGGTTACGGGCTGTTGGAACCTTCGCAATTGCCCAACCCACACAAACACCTAGCGAACCATCAACCATGAACCATCACCCATGAACTATGAACCATCCCCCATCCCCCATCACCCATTTAAAACCTAACTTTGGTAAATTAATGAGTTAGGGAATATTTGTTCATGCAACCTTTCTCGGTGCTTTTTCGATGTACAGGTATAGTATTTTTACATCTAAATTTTAAAATAGAAACATGAAAAAGAAAATTATACTAGGTGGGCTAGTAACGGCTGCTTTTGGCCTTATTGCTATTTGGTTTTTTATTTTTTATTTACCAAGCTCTGATTTTTATAAAAACTATAAAAGAGACCAGGCATACAAAACAGCAATAAAAGTAACCGCAAAAGATTTAGTAAAAGAATTCTTGGCAAACGAACAAGCTGCTTATCAAAAATATACTGGAAAAAATAAAGCAACCGGAAAAGACATAATTGTAGAAGTAACCGGCGAAATAATTAGCGATAAACTAAGTGAAGGTTATCACGTTATTACATTAAAGTCTGATGACGCATTTTCGAGTGTTGCCTGCACACTAAGAGAATATAACGGTGAAATTATGAACGGTACCATTACAATAAAAGGATTATGTACCGGCTTTCTTAGCGATGTAAATATTATTGAAGCCATCATTGTAAAACAATAAAATCGCTTTTCTTGTTATGCTCACCAATAGCTTGCCCCCGTTTTTTGGGAAGCATCTATAAAAAACACTTTAAAAATGAAGCAATCTTTCTTGTTATTGGTAGCCTTATTGTTATTGGGCAGCACATTTGCCCAAAAAGTATATGCTACAAAAGCTGCACAGGTTAAGTTTTTCTCACACACACCCACCGAAGATATTTCTGCCATTAACAACCAAGCCGTAAGCAAGCTAGTAAGCAACACCGGAGACCTTATGTTTAGCGTATTAATTAAAGGTTTTCGTTTCGAAAACGAATTAATGCAAGAACACTTTAACGGCGCAGATTACATGAACAGCACTAAGTTTCCTAAAGGCGAGTTTAAAGGCAAAATTGCCAACATTGCCACAGTAAATTTTGCTAAAGATGGTATTTATAAAGTTACCGCTACGGGTACATTAACCATTAAAGGTGTTACTAAAAATGTATTGGCAACAGGCTCTATTACCGTTGCTAAAGGCATTGTAAGCACCAAAAGTGCTTTTAAAATAAACGTAAAAAATTATGGTGTAGATGGTAGCGATGTAGCCAAAAACCTAGAAATTACTGTTACCGCTAAGTACGAGTAAAGGCTTCTTGTTATGTTGGCGAAGAAAACATCTCACAAAACATCTCACTAAATTAAGCTTTTGGTAAATAACCATCCGCCTGTTACTTTTGCAGTAGCAGGCGGATTTGTTTATTGTTCAACCTGCTCAACAATTTTGAACTAATAAACGGGCTCATTTTCCTCACACTACAGGATTTGCTACTCGTTAAAATTTCAAAATCTTTATTACTTGTTGGTAGGCAGTAGTACTACGCTGTGTGCTTGTGTTAGGTTTGCAAAGCATCACATTGGTAGTTTGCAGCCATTGGCAATATCCACAATAAACAGGGTTTACAAAAGTTTCACTTTTCACTTTTGACAATTCAATTTACATGAGCATTAGACAAGATTTAGAAAAAAGAATACTGGTAATAGATGGAGCCATGGGCACTATGATTCAGCGCCATCAATTGCAAGAAGCCGATTATCGTGGCGAGCGTTTTGCCAATTGGCCAAGCGATGTAAAAGGCAATAACGATTTGCTTAGTATCACCAATCCTGAAATTATTATTGGTATTCACTTGCAATATTTAGAAGCAGGTGCCGATATTATAGAAACCAACACGTTCAGCAGCACAGTTATTGCACAAGCCGATTACGACATGCAAGCACTAGCCTACGAAATGAATGTGGCTTCTGCACAATGTGCCCGTAAAGCCATAGAGCGTTATCAAGCGGCACATCCTAACGCATTGCCCAAATATGTGGCAGGTGCCATTGGCCCATTAAATAAAACCTTGTCTTTATCGCCAGACGTAAACAACCCTGGTTATAGAGCCGTAACATTTGATGAAGTGGTGGCGGCTTATACCGAGCAAATACAAGGCTTGGTAAATGGTGGTGTAGATATTATTTTGATAGAAACCATTTTTGATACCCTAAACGCAAAGGCAGCAATATTTGCATTTAAACAATTTAACCGAGCAAATGGCTTTTCTGAAAACCCCACTTTGGGAGGCAGGGAGGCTTTACCCATTATGATTAGCGGCACTATTACTGATGCCTCTGGTAGAACCCTAAGCGGGCAAACCTTAGAAGCGTTTTATATTTCGGTAAAACATGCCAATCCAATTAGCGTTGGTTTAAACTGTGCTTTAGGTGCGCAAGAAATGCGTGGCCATATAGAAGAGTTAAGCAATATTGCAGCGTGTTATACATCGGCTTACCCAAATGCTGGCTTACCTAATGCCATGGGCGAATACGATGAACAACCACACCAAACCGCACATTTTATAGAAGAATGGGCAAAAAATGGCTGGGTAAATATTGTAGGCGGCTGCTGCGGCACCACACCAGAACATATAAAACATATAGCAGATAATGTGAGAAAGTTACAGCCAAGAGTGTTGCCTGTGGAGGGTTAACCACAACGGTTTTTGGGGTTTACCACAACGGCAGAACGATGGAACGGTACACAACGGTATTTGGGGATTAACCACAACGGCAGAACGATACAACGGTACACAACGGTTTTTGGGTTAACCACAACGGCAGAACGATACAACGGTACACAACGGTATTTTTGGGGTTAACCACAACGGCAGAACGATGGAACGGTACACAACGGTATTTGGGGTTTAACCACAACGGTTTTTGGGGTTAACCACAACGGCAGAACGATACAACGGTACACAACGGTTTTTTTGGGTTAACCACAACGGCAGAACGATGCAACGGTACACAACGGTATTTTTGGGTTTAATAACCACAACGGTTTTTGGGTTAACCACAACGGCAGGACGATGCAAAGGAACACAACGGTATTTTACTATTAAATAAAGGAACGATGCATATACAACTTTCTGAAATAGAAAACGAATTAGGTAAGGCTGTTTATGATGTAGCTTTTAAAATACATCGCAAACTTGGCCCTGGCTTACTAGAAAAAGTTTACGAAGAATGTTTTTGTTATGAACTATTTTTACGAAATATTCCTTTTAAAAAGCAAGTTAAAGTGCCAATTCACTACGAAGATTTAAAAATTGAAGATGGCTTGAAGTTGGATATTCTTGTTGATGGAAAAATTATTGTTGAATTAAAAGCACAAGAAAATAATCATGTCATTTGGGAAGCACAATTGCTGAGTTACCTAAAATTATCAGGATTAAGACTTGGGTACATCATAAATTTTCATACGCCATTAATTAAAGATGGTATAAAAAGAAGAATTCTTTAATGTTGATTTATGAAGTGTTGCTCAAATAAAACAATTTGAAAAAAGAAAAAAAGAAAACTCATTAACGTTGTGCATCGTTCAATCGATGTGCCGTTGTGGTTCAAAAATGTGGTTCAAATACCGTTGTGGTTCAAAATATGATTCAAAAAAATAACGTTGTGTATCGTTCAATCGCCGTGCCGTTGTGGTTCAAATAACGTTGTGGTTCAAATGTGGTTCAAAAAAATAACGTCGTGTATCGTTCAATCGCCGTGCCGTTGTGGTTCAAATCGTGGTTCAAAAAAATAACGTTGTGCATCGTTCAATCGCCGTGCCGTTGTGGTTCAAATACCGTTGTGGTTCAAAAATGTGGTTCAAAAATAACGTCGTGCATCGTTCAATCGCCGTGCCGTTGTGGTTCAAAAATGCCGTTGTGGTTCAAATCGTGGTTAAAAAAAATAGAAAATGACAACTATAAAACCTTATTTACGCTTATCTGGTTTAGAGCCCTTAATTGTTAGGCCAGAAACAAATTTTGTGAATGTTGGTGAGCGTACCAATGTAACAGGTAGTAAAAAGTTTGCCCGATTGATTTTAAATAATCAATACGAGGAAGCCTTATCGGTAGCTCGTCAGCAGGTAGAAAATGGTGCTCAAATATTAGACGTAAACATGGACGATGCCTTGCTAGATGGTGTACAAGCCATGACCACCTTTATAAACCTTGTGCAAAGCGAGCCAGACATTGCCAAAATACCAATTATGGTAGATAGCTCTAAGTTTGAAATCATAATGGCAGGTTTAAAATGTATTCAAGGCAGGTGCATTGTAAACTCTATTTCTATGAAAGAAGGCGAAGCCAAATTTATAGAGCAAGCACACATTTGCAAAGCATTTGGCGCAGCCGTAATTGTAATGGCTTTCGACGAAAAAGGCCAGGCCGATACGCTAGAAAGAAAGGTAGAAATTTCTGAAAGAGCCTACAAAATATTAACCGAGCAAGTTGGTTTTGAGCCGCAGGATATAATTTTCGATATCAACGTATTTGCCATCGCTACAGGCTTAGAAGAACACAATAACTACGGTGTAGATTTTATAGAAGCAACACGCATTATCAAGCAAAAATATCCTCTAGTAAAAATTAGCGGCGGCGTAAGTAACCTATCATTTTCGTTTCGAGGCAACGAGCATGTACGTGAAGCCATGCACGCTGTTTTTTTATACCATGCTGTAAAAGCTGGTATGGATATGGGCATTGTAAATGCCGGTCAGTTGGTGGTGTACGATGAAATTGAACCAACACTACGCAACTTGTGCGAAGATGTAATTTTAAACAGAAACAACAATAATAACGAAGCCACAGAAAAGCTAATAACTTTTGCAGAAACAGTAAAAGCCAAAGGCAAAGTGGTAGAAAAAGATGAAAAATGGCGCCAAACAAGTGTAGAAGAGCGCTTAAAACATTCGTTGGTAAATGGTATTACCGAATACATTGAGGCAGATACCGAAGAAGCTCGTTTAAAATATCTAAAGCCATTAGATGTAATTGAAGGCCCATTAATGGATGGGATGAATTTTGTGGGCGATTTGTTTGGTGCCGGTAAAATGTTTTTGCCACAAGTGGTAAAAAGTGCCCGTGTAATGAAAAAAAGTGTGGCAGTTTTAACCCCATTTATCGAAGAAGAAAAAGAAGCACGTAAACAAGCCCATTTGGCCGCAGGCACAATAAACCAAGAAGGTGCAGGCGCTGCTAAAATATTATTGGCCACCGTAAAAGGCGATGTACACGACATTGGTAAAAACATTGTAGGTGTAGTACTTGGCTGCAATGGCTACCATATTATAGACCTTGGTGTAATGGTACCAACAGATAAAATTTTAGATGCAGCCATTAAGCACAACGTAGATATTATTGGCCTAAGCGGCTTAATTACGCCATCGCTTGATGAAATGGTACACATAGCTAAAGAAATGAAACGGCGTGGTATGATACAGCCTTTACTAATTGGCGGTGCTACCACATCTCGTATGCACACGGCTGTAAAAATTGCCCCAGAATACGGTAATGGTGTAATTCATGTGTTAGATGCAAGTAGAAGCGTAACCGTAGCAGGTAGCTTGCTAAATACAGATAATAAGCCCGTATTATTAAACCAAATTACCGAAGAATATACCAAACTAAAGCATGGTTTTGACAATAAAAAATCTGCTAAAAAATACCTAACGTATGCAGAAGCATTAAAGAAAAAAGTAGCCATCAATTGGGATAATTATCAACCAATAACACCAAACTTTACAGGCACAAAAGTATTTGAAGAGTACAACCTAGGCGAACTACGTGCTTATATTGATTGGAAACCTTTTTTTATTGCTTGGGAAATGCACGGCAATTTTCCAGCAATTTTAACTGATGAAATTGTAGGTAAAGAAGCCACTAAATTGTACCAAGATGCCAATGCGTTGCTAGATAAAATTATTGCCGAAAAATGGTTAACCGCAAAAGGCGTAATTGGTTTTTGGCCAGCAGAAAGTAGCAATGATAGCGTGTTTGTGAAAAGTGACACCTCAAATGTGACGTTAGAATTTTTGCGCCAGCAAATACAAAAAGCAGCCGATCAACCGAATTTATCACTTGCAGATTTCATAAAACCGTCGACAGTCGACAGTCGACAGTCGACAGATTACATCGGTGCATTTGCTGTAACTATTGATGGTATTGAGCCGCATATAAAAGCATTTGAAGCTAGCTTAGACGATTACAACAAAATTATGCTACAAGCTTTGGCCGATAGGTTAGCGGAAGCTTTTGCAGAATGTTTACACCTAAAAACACGTAAAGAATATTGGGGCTACGCAACCGAAGAACATTTGACCAACGATGAATTGATTCATGAAAAATATTTAGGTATTCGCCCTGCGCCAGGCTACCCTGCTTGCCCAGATCATACAGAAAAATACAAGTTGTTTAACCTTTTGCAAGTAACCGAAAACGTTGGTATTACTTTAACAGAAAGCTTGGCCATGTATCCTGCCTCATCTGTATGTGGTTGGTATATTAGCCACCCACAAAGCCAGTATTTTGGTGTGGGCAAATTGCAAAAAGATCAAGTAGAAGACTATGCTAAACGCAAGGGCATGAGCTTTGAAGAAATTGAAAGATGGTTGCGTCAAAACATGGAATAACGCTTAGTAAAACATAGGTGCAATGCTAGAAACATCGTTTCAAAACATAGTGGTAGAAGCGGGCTGCGACGAAGCAGGGCGAGGTTGTTATGCGGGTCCTGTATTTGCCGCAGCTGTTATTTTACCCGCCAATTTTTATCATCCATTACTAAACGATAGCAAGCTGGTAAAAGAAAAAGATAGAAACACGCTACGCCAAATAATAGAAACCGAAGCCACAAGCTTTGCAGTAGCAATGGTTACTAATAAAGAAATTGATGAAATAAATATTTTAAAAGCATCGTTTAAAGCCATGCACTTGGCAATAGACCAACTTACTATTAAGCCCAAATTGTTGCTAATTGATGGCAACCAATTTACACCCTACAAAAAAACAAAACACCATTGCATTATAAAAGGCGATGGTAAATATGCCAATATTGCCGCAGCAAGCATTTTAGCCAAAACATACAGAGATGCCTACATGGAAGATTTGCACCAACAATTTCCTATGTACCATTGGCTAAACAACAAAGGCTACGGCACGGCTAAACATCGCAAAGCAATAGCGCAATATGGTGTGTGTAAGCATCACAGGCTTAGCTTTAATATTTTGCCAAAGCAAATGGCATTAAGGTTTTAATTTTTTGGCTATTCTTCCCATTGGCCCAGGCCCTTACGCACTAGTTCGTAAGGTTCTTGTGTACAATCTATTATGGTAGATGGTACCATGCCGCCAATACCACCATCAATTACAATATCTACCTGCCGTTCAAAATTGTCAAACATCATTTCTGGGTCGGTATATTCTTCTACCATTTCGCCGGGCAACGATGCAGACAAAATAGGGTGTTGCAATGCTTGCGTAATAGCTTGCACTATATTATTATTTGGTACACGCAAGCCAATAGTGCTTTTTTTGCTCTGCAAAATTTTAGGTACTTCTTTGCTAGCGGGCAATATAAAGGTGTAAGGGCCGGGCAAGTAATTTTTCAACATTCGGTACAATGGTGTACCAATACTTTTGGTGTATTTACTTAAATCGCTCAAATTGTTACATACAAAACTTAGTTGCGCTTTTGCGGGGTCAATGTTTTTTAACCTTGCTATACGTTCTATGGCTTTATGGTTAAAAATATTGCAGCCCAAACCATAAATAGTATCGGTTGGGTAAATAATTATACCACCATCGAGCAGGCATTGCACCACCGTTTTTATGTGTCGCTCATTAGGATTATCAGGATGTATGTGTAACAGCAATGCCATACGTGCAAGGTACAACTTATACAAGGCTTGTAGCAGATATTTTAGCCAAGTATGGTTTTGTGATGCTGAGGAAAAGCCCACCCCAATTTCTCGGGGAAGCAACTAACCGAATGTTAAGAAGGTTTATCGCTCGCAGATAACGCAGATTGGCGCAAGCATAAAGCAAACCTCCATTAAATTTAAAATGTCTTGACCAATTATATTTGGCGACATTTGCAATTAATAATTATAAACCCAAAAAACTAATTCTATATGAATAAAGAAGAATTTATTACTGACGGAGATTATGCAATCAACCTTAATAATGTTATAAGTGCATTCTGTACTTTAGAAAATGTGACTTACTTCAAAAAGCCGACACAGGATGATTACGCAACTGGTAGACACAATATTATTTCGAACATAAGAACATTTTACGTTGGAAATTATTTTTTAGTAACAGCTAAACCAGAAGGCTGGAACGCTACCGAGCATGATATAACAAAATACCTTTCTCGAGCTGGTGCATTTCGAAAAGGATCTGGCAATTTTAAAGTGCTTTACCGAATCAAAAATGACTACGTAGCACTTCAAAAATTTGAAAGAGGTGCATATCCAAAAGATTTATTTTATCCAATTAAAAAATTCATCAACGAAGCTATTTTTAAAGATGCCTATAAAATTAAAGATTTTTACATAAAAACTAATATAGACATCCGTACAAAATAATTGTCATTACGCATGCTATGCGTACAACAAAACGTTGCCTGCAAGCGTAGAGCGACACCCTAAAATTAAAACAGACAATTAAAAAATAACAATATGGACTTATTTAATCAGACAGACCTTTTTGGCTCAATTGATAATCCCAAAACAAAAAAGTTTGACTTGCCAGACGCAGACGTTACTTTATTTGAGGGCTTTTTTACAAAGCAAGAAAGCGATAGACTTTACAAAGACTTGACCGAAAAAATACTTTGGCAACAAGACCAAATAAGATTTTACGGAAAAATGATAGACTTGCCACGTTTAACAGCTTGGTATGGTGAGAACAATAAACCATATACATATTCTGGCATTCCTATGAACCCACACCCTTGGACAGAAGATTTACTTTTCATTAAAAACAGAATTGAAAAAGAAGCAGGAGTAAATTTTTCAAGTGTGTTATTGAACTTATATCGCAAAGGAAAGGACAGTGTAAACTGGCATTGCGATGATGAAAAGGAACTTGGACAAAATCCTGTTATTGGTTCTGTAAGTTTTGGAGAAACACGACCTTTTCAATTAAGACACCTTACACGAAAAGACCTTGACAAAGTTGATATTCTATTGACAACTGGTTCGTTTTTACTAATGAAGGGAACTACTCAACATTTTTGGGAGCATCAAATTCCAAAAACTACAAGAGAAATTAAACCAAGAATAAATTTAACCTTTAGAGTAATTGCATAATGTATCAAGACCTTTTAAATGGTTTGTACAATGCAAATAATTTGACAAATCAAGCACAGCAAATTTTGTATTTGCAAAATTTACAAGAGGATGTAAAATCTTTGAGAAGAGCTTTTACAGTCTATCCAGTACAATTTGACTATACAAATAATAAAATTCAAGCAAGTTATTTGCTAACTTATTTTCCTCATTACACAGAGTTATTACAAGTTGCATTAAACAAAACAAATTCAACAATAGCAACAGAGAATATAAACAACTTATTGCTTTTTGGTTCAGGTCCTTGCCCTGAAATTATTGGCTACTTAAAATATTTGAATGAACATAATGCAAATAACAACAGGACAATAAAAGCAAGCATTTATGATATTGCTTCTACCCATTGGCAGTATAGTAGAAATATAGTTTTCAATAATATAGTACCAAATCTAAAAAAGCAGTCCATTATAAATCAAACAGCGAAAGACTTACGAATTGACAACTCATTTACTGCTAATCCAATTGCTGAAAAAAGTTTAGTAGTTTTTCAAAACTGCTTAAACGAAATCACAGAAGACAAACACCAAGTAGTAGTTGATAATTTTTCAAAAATATATACTGCAATTCCACAAGGTAGTTATATCGTAATTATTGACCTTTCAGAATATGACAGTGTAATAAACTTAATCACAAGAATACAAACAACTTTATCAAGCAATGACACAGCTCAAATTATAAGAAATGTGAGTGAAGGAGGACTTAATAGACAATCAAGCTATGCAAATCCAATCCCATTTATTAGAGAAAATTTATTGACAGGTATTCCTTTTCAAGTACAAAATGGACTAATCCCAAAACGACACATAAAATTCACTTACATCATAATAAAAAAAACATAGCGTAAGACAAAACGCCAGCAGGCAACATTAGGTTTGGCGTTATTGGGGCTTGACGAATATTGCCTCAACATTTGTTCTTTATTGTACTTCAGTTCGGGCTTTACGTTATATATTTGGCTTATGAATAAAACATCGGCAATATTGCAATCATTGAGCTTCGGTTACGGGCAGACGGAACTCGAAGGCCCCAACAACGCCAACCCCTAGCGATTTGCGCCATTTTTTTGAATACCCTACAGTTACAAGTTTCCTTACCATTTTTGTTTGACAATGATTATTTCACCTAAATTTATTAGCACAATCGTTTTACAATGGAAATATTTGGAACAGACAATCATAAAATAATTCACGGTGACGCTTTAGAGGCTTTAAGGACAAAGGTTGCAGACAATTCTGTTAACCTTTTTTTTGCTGACCCACCTTACAACATTGGTAAAAACTTCAACGGACATATAGAAAAATGGGCATCAGAAGAAGCTTATTTAGAATGGTGTTATGAAT
>JASGCX010000096.1 GCA_030053925.1 Flavobacterium sp. | reverse complement strand
TGTTTGAAAATACCCTTAAAACGGTCAACTTATTTCAGGCGCTAACAAAGTGAAATGTGAGATGTGAATAGTGAAAGGTGAAAGGTGAAATGTGAAAGGTGAAAGGTGAGATGTGAAAGGTGAAATGTGAGATGTGAAAGGTGAAAGGTGAAATGTGAGATGTGAGATGTGAGACGTGAAAGGTGAAATGTGAGATGTGAAAACGTGAAAGGTGAAATGTGAGATGTGAAAACGTGAAAGGTGAAATGTGAGATGTGAAAACGTGAAAAGTGAAAAGTGAAAGGTGAAAGGTGAAATGTGAGACGTGAAACTCGGTCAACCGTTGCCTAAATTTCTTCCTGCAAAATCAACGCAAACACTGCGTAGTTAATAATGTCTACATAATTCGCATCAATGCCTTCGCTGATAAGGGTTTTACCATCGTTTAGCAATATCTGCTTAATGCGTAACAACTTCATTAAAATTAAGTCTACAAAACTTTCTTGGCTCATGTCTCGCCAGGCTTCACCATAGTCATGGTTTTTATTTCCCATTGTGCTTTTGGCAAAAGCAATTTGTTGGTTATACGCAATAGTCACTTGCTCTAATGGTAGTTCTTCAATTTTGGGTTCGCTGCTTTCAAGCTGAATTAAACCAATCACTGCATAGTTAATAATGCCTTTAAATTCGCTGGCCACATCGTCTGCTACAAGTTGCATTTTCTTTTCTTGAATGGTGCGAATGCGTAGGGCTTTAATAAAAATTTGATCTACCACCGATATGGTGCGCAACACACGCCAAGCCGTGCCATAATCTTGTACTTTTTTCAAAAAAATATCCTTGCTATTGGTTATCACTGCATCGTATTGCTGCGTGGTATTGTTCATGTTGTGCCGCTTAAATAATCTGATTTATAATTGCTTAATTGAACCTCTAAGATAGCACTTGTACTACTACCTTTGAAGCATTGCAATATAATAGAAACCGCACAATGTTTACACTCAATTGTAAAGGCCGCCTGCTGATAATAGATAAACCCATTGTGATGGGCATTATTAATGTAACCCCCGATTCTTTTTTTGAAGATAGCCGACAAGAAGCCATCAACAATGTAGTTAGCAAAGCGGGGCAAATGTTGCAGGATGGTGCCACCATTATTGATATTGGTGGGCAAACCACTAAACCTGGCAGTGAAGAAATTGGTGCAGCAGAAGAAGTAAAACGTGTTGTGCCTGTGATTGAGGCTTTGGTACAAACTTTTCAGGGCATTTATATTTCGATAGATACTTACCATGCAACCGTTGCCAAAGCGGCGGTAGATGCTGGTGCTTGTATGGTAAACGATGTAAGCGGCGGTATGATGGATGCAGCCATGCTTGCAACAGTTGCTGCGTTAAACGTACCCTACATTTGTATGCACATGCAAGGCACACCACAAACCATGCAGGTAAGCCCAACTTATGAGCACGTAACCAAAGAAGTTTTAGACTTTTTTATAAAAAGATTAGCCACTTGCAAGCAAGCAGGTATTAAAGATGTAATTGTAGATGTTGGTTTTGGCTTTGGCAAAACGATAGCCCACAATTTTCAATTACTAAAAGAATTGGCAGTTTTTAAAATGCTTGATACACCTATTTTAGCTGGCTTATCAAGAAAAAGTACTGTTTACAAAACCTTAGGCATTTTGGCGAAAGAAGCCCTAAACGGCACAACCGTTTTAAATACCATTGCCTTACAAAATGGTGCCGATATTTTGCGTGTTCACGATGTAAAAGAAGCCATAGAAGCAATTGTGTTGGTAGAAAAGTTGGGGTGATTAAAGCACCAACTCACCTCTTTGTATCACGCCACCTCCTATCACATCGTCACCTTCGTAAAATACTGCACTTTGCCCTGGTGCAATACTTTTTACATTTTCGTAAAAGCGCATACGCAGGCCATTATCAGCGTTGTACAAATTGCTAATAGCACCTTTGTCTTTATAGCGAATTTTAGTAACTGCTTCCATGCCATCGGTAATGCTATCGTATTTAATCCAGTTTATTTTACCTACTAGCATATCGTTTTGGTCTAAATCGGCTTCTTCGCCAAGCACAACAGTATTGTTTTTTGGGTTAATGGCAGTTACATAAGCTGGCTTGCCTAAAGCTATTTCTAAGCCTTTTCTTTGCCCTACAGTATAAAAAGGATAGCCTTTGTGCTTACCCAATTTCTTACCAGTTTTATCTACAAACCAACCACCGTTTACTTTCTCTTCTAGCCCATCTACACGGCGTTTTAAAAAGCCCCGATAATCATTATCAGGCACAAAACATATTTCGTAGCTCTCGCTTTTTTTAGCTAGTTCAGGATAACCAAGGTTAACAGCCATTTGCCTAATATCTGTTTTACGATATTTACCTAAAGGCATAATGGTGCGGCCAAGCAATTCTTGATCGAGGCCCCATAGCACGTAGCTTTGGTCTTTTGTTTCATCTAGCCCTTTGCTTATCACATACCTACCATTGGTATGCTGGCGTATTTGTGCATAATGACCAGTTGCTATAAACTGACAGCCCAACGCATTTGCACGCTTTAGTAAGGCACGCCATTTTATGTGCGTATTGCACATCACACAAGGGTTTGGTGTGCGGCCAGCCAAATATTCTTCTACAAAATTTTCAATTACAAAATCGCCAAACTCGTCTCTAATATCTAAAATATAATGCGGAAAACCATTATCAACAGCGGCTTTTCTAGCATCGTTAAAGCTATCGATATTGCAACAGCCTGTTTCTTTTTTACTTGTGCCGCCACCGCTAGTTGCGTAATCCCATGTTTTCATGGTTATCCCAATCACCTCATAGCCTTCATGATGCAACATTAAAGCCACTACAGTACTATCTATACCGCCACTCATTGCCACTAAAACTTTTCCTTTTTGGCTCATACTAAACTTTTGGCAAAAGTAACGAATGGCTTGCAGTTGCAACTGCGCTAACACCTAAAGCCATTACTAATGCTGGAATTTTTAAAATGAAAACAAAAAGTTAACTACAAACTATTAAACTACAAACTATTAAACTATTAAACTACAAACCCCAAACTACAAACTACAAACTAAAAACTGTGTCATCTACCCCAGCCCCATTGCAAAAAATTAGGCAAAGCTTCGGCCCATGTTGGTACATCGTGCTTACCATTTTCAAGTAGTAAATACTCAATGTGTGCATCGGTATAACCTTTGGCTTTTAGTTCTACAATAAGGTCCAAAGTATCGTCAATACTATCTATTATGCCATTATTATTTCTATCGGCGGTTTCGTCAAGTGCGCCACATTGTACAAAAAACCTTAGCCAAGGGTAAAACATGCCTTTACGTATTTGCAAGTGCATTAGTTTATCGTTTTCATCGTTATAGCCTGCATCGTAAGCCTTGCGGCGCCACCACAAACTGGCACTAAACACGCCTACTTTATTAAATTCTGAGGCATTATTCCACACAATATCTAAAGCACTTAAACCGCCTAGGCTAAAACCTGCAAAAGCCTTGTCTTTAAAATTAGGAATGTTAAAAGCCTTACGTATAAAGGGCAGCAATTCATCGAAAATAAACTTGCTATACAAGCCCGCTTTGCTACCAAGCCCTTGATAGTCGGCAGTGTACGCCGTACCATATTCGTTACGCCTATCATTGCCACAATAAATAGCTATACACAGCAAGGGTTCTATCGTTTGGCTGTCTATCAGTTGCGATAAAATGTTGACAAAAGGCATTTTGGGTAAATCTTGCCCATCGTTAATTAATAGCAAACTCATTTGCTCGGGCAACAAAATATTGGTGGGTAAATACGCATCTATTCTTACCTCTCTTTCAAGGTATTGTGAGTAAATATGGTGTTGTTCTATTGCAATAGTTGGTAAGTGCTTGCGGTGTTGTGTCATAGTTTTCAAAAATAAGGGTTGTAGTTTTTAAAATAAATCATCAATTTAGAGGCAGCAAGTAAGTTTTGTTTGCAAATATTTATTTATTATTGAACCCAAATAGCATTAACGCAATTTTTAAAAACAGATAAATTAAGCCGTATGAAAAAAATAGGCATTTTACATGGTAAAGAAAGAAGCTTCCCCGAGGCATTGGTAAACCGTATAAACAGCAAGCAAGTTGCAGGTGTAACAGCCGAATCTGTAAGCATAAATAAAGTGATTCAAGGTGAGTCATCGGGCTATGCTGTAATTATAGACAGGATAAGCCAAGATGTACCTTTTTATCGTGCATTTTTAAAGAATGCTGCATTGTGCGGTACGGCTGTTATCAACAACCCTTTTTGGTGGAGTGCCGATGAAAAGTTTTTCAACAATTGCTTGTCTACCAAAATAGGTGTACCTGTACCTAAAACAGCAATTTTACCATCATACAATTTACCCGATGATACATCGGCAGAATCGTTTAGTAACCTTGCTTATCCGCTAGATTGGAAAGGCATTTTTGATTATGTGGGTTTTCCTGCCTACATGAAACCATTTGCAGGTGGCGGCTGGAAAAACGTGTACAAACTAGACAGTATTCAAGACTTTTATGCCAAACACGCCGAAACAGATCGGCTAGTAATGTTGCTACAAGAAGAAATTATTTTTACAGAATACTATCGTTGCTATTGTATAGGTGGTAAGCATGTACGCATTATGCCTTATGAGCCACGAAATTTGCACCATTTACGCTATGTGGCAGACTTTGCACCAAGCCCCGAACGCTTGCAGCAAATGGAAGACATTGTGCTAAAAATAAACCATTTTTTAGGTTACGATTTTAATACTGTAGAGCTTGCCATTCGTGATGGAGTGCCTTATGCTATTGACTTTTGTAATCCTGCACCCGATGCAGAGCGCACAAGTGTAGGCGAAGAAAACTTTGCTTGGGTGGTAGAAACTTCGGCTAACTATGCCATAGAAAAAGCATTGGCACAAGAAGAAGGAAAAGACAACCTTACTTGGGGTGAATACATTAAAAGAGGCAGTGCTAAAATTTCTTTGATTTAATCCGATAATGTGATGATGTGATAATTGGATAATTAGTAACCCGATAGCACATTAGCACATTAACCACAACGGCGCAACGGCACAAAGTCTCACAACGAAAATTACATTAGCAAATCAGCACATTAGCACATTAGCACATCATCACATTATCACATCATCACATTATCACATTAGCACATCATCACATTATCACATCATCACATTATCACATCATCACATTATCACATCATCACATTATCACATTATCACATTAGCACATCATCACATTAGCACATCAGCACATCATCACATTATCACATCATCACATTATCACATTATCACATTAGCACATCATCACATTATCACATCATCACATCATCACATCAGCACATTAGCACATCATCACATCATCACATTATCACATCATCACATCACATCACATTATCACATTAATACTATGAACTATAAACATTTTACCCTTGGTGTTGAAGAAGAATACATGGTGCTAGACCCTGTAACCAAGGAATTAAAAAGCCATGAACAACGCATTGTAATTGAAGGACAGAAATTACTACGTGACAAGGTAAAGGCCGAAATGCACCAAGCAGTGGTAGAAGTAGGCACCGATATTTGTACCGATGCGCACGAAGCATTTAAAGATGTGGCAGGCTTGCGTGGCAATATTGCACAAATAGCAGGCGACATGGGCCTATGGGTGGGCGCAAGTGGTACGCATCCTTTTAGCCATTGGGGCAGCCAATTAATTACCGACCATCATCGCTACCACCAAATTGTAGATGAACTGCAAGATGCTGCAAGAAGCAATCTTATTTTTGGCTTGCATGTACACGTAGGTATGTCAGATAGAAAAATGGCCATCCATATAGCCAATAGTGCCAGATATTTTCTGCCACATGTGTATGCGTTAAGCACCAATTCACCTTTTTGGGAAGGCCGTTTAACAGGCTATAAATCTTACAGAACCAAGGTATTTGATAAGTTTCCTCGCACAGGAATACCAGAATATTTTGAAAGCATTGAGGCTTACGAAAGCTATGTAAACTTGTTGGTTAAAACCAACTGTATAGATAATGCCAAGAAAATTTGGTGGGATTTGCGGGTGCATCCTTTCTTTAATACCGTAGAGTTTCGTATTTGCGATATACCAATGACTATCAACGAAACCATTGCTATTGCTGCCTTGTTTCAAGCCATTTGTGCCAAATTGTATAAACTGAGAAGTCAGAATTTGAACTTTATAATTTACCAAAGAGCTTTAATAAATGAAAACAAATGGCGAGCTAGCCGCTATGGGCTTGATGGTAGTTTGATAGATTTTGGTAAAGAAACAGAAATACCTACAAGGGCTTTAATACTAGAATTGCTAGACTTTATTGACGATGTGGTAGACGAACTGGGTAGCCGTCATTTTATCAACTTTATACACACCATGCTAGAACGTGGTACAGGTGCAGATAGACAGTTGAAAATTTACGAAGAAACAGGTAGCTTGACAAGTGTGGTAGACTATATTAATAGCCAGTTTTTAACAGCAGATTAATATTTTTATCCTAACGAAGGAAGCATCTAACTTCTGCATAAAGCCCTGCAACATGTGGGGCTTTATTTATGTAAATGCACTCATTTGCAAGAAAATGCGGTTTTCCCAAAAATAACTGCCACTTTCGCAAGAGTTTTATCTTGTCAAAATATTCTCTCATTTAAGTTTGTAACTATGAGTCCTTTAGTATTGTTTGCATTTGTAATAGCCTATTTCGCTGTATTACTTGTTGTGGCTTGGTACACAGGTAAAAACAGTAATAACGAAAGCTTTTTTATTGGCAATAAAAACAGCAATTGGATGTTGGTGGCTTTTGGTATGATAGGCACAAGCCTCAGCGGTGTTACGTTTGTAAGTGTGCCAGGTGCCGTTGTTAAAGAATCCTTTGCTTATTTTCAAATAACCATTGGCTATGTAATTGGTTACGCCATTATTGCGTTTGTATTGCTACCACTTTACTACCGTCTCAACCTTACTTCTATCTACAACTTTTTACACACTCGATTAGGTTTTAAATCGTACAAAACAGGGGCTTCATTTTTTATTTTATCTAGAACATTAGGCGCCACTGCAAGATTGTATTTAGTGGTAAAAATTTTGCAAGATGCAATATTAGAAAGCTTTGGTGTACCATTTTGGTTAACTACTTTAATCATCTTAGTTATGATTTTGTTGTACACATTTGAAGGCGGTGTAAAAACCATTGTGTACACAGATACTTTGCAAACCACTTGTATGCTTGCAGGCTTAGTGATTTGTGTGATTTACATTTTAAACAATTTAAACTTAGGCTTTGCCGAAAGTATTACTGCCATGAGTGAAAAAGGCTACACTAAAATATTTTTTACCAACCCAAATAGTAAACTCTTTTTTGTAAAACAAATACTAGCAGGCGCATTTATTACCATCACTATGACAGGTATGGACCAAGAGATGATGCAGAAAAATATCTCTGTAAAAAAATTGGGCGATAGCCAAAAAAATGTACTCACACTTGGCTTTATTTTAATGGCGGTATTGTTGTTATTCTTGTTTTTGGGTGGCTTGTTGTATTTGTATGCAGATAATCAACACATAGCCGCAACAGGCGATAAATTATTTCCAGAAATTGCCCTGAAACACATGCCACCATTCGTTTCTATCATTTTTATTATTGCTTTAATTTCAGCTTTATTTCCTAGTGCCGATGGTGCTATTACTGCATTAACTTCTTCTTTTTGTATTGATATTTTAGCCATTAAACGCAGAACAGATTGGGATGATGCCAAACAGAAAAAAGTGCGTCAAACAGTGCATTTAAGTATTGCCCTTATCTTCTTATTATTTGTAATGATGTTTAAATGGATTGATAGCCCAAGTATGATTACGGTAATTTTACAAGTTGCATCATATACTTATGGGCCACTATTAGGTTTATTTGCCTTTGGCATTATTACCAAAAGAGCGGTTAACGATAATATGGTACCATTCATTTGCGTAGCAGCGCCAATTATTTGCTACATTATTAACAAATACCAAAAAGAACTTTTTGGTGGTTTTGAAATAGGCTTAGAACTATTAATTATTAATGGCGGATTAACGTTTTTAGGGTTATTGGCGGTTTCACGAAAAGAGGGATTTCACGCAAAGTGACAAAGAATACAAAGTCCACAATAATTTTATCAAATCTCATTGATGATTATGGGGATCTTAATTATTCAAAATCCAACAAATCATCTTAATCCTTCTAAATCATGGTTCAGACAATATTAGTAGAACAATATGCCGATGCAATGACATCGGATGAACCCGATTTATTGGCACAGGTAAATGCAGATACAGTAGCCACACACCAACTACACCACATGTTGAGTGGTAAAGTGCAGGGGAAATTTTTAACTTTTATTAGCCAATTGATGCAGCCAAAATATTTGCTTGATATTGGCACATTCACTGGCTACAGTGCTTTGTGCTTGGCTATGGGTATGCCAAGTGATGGCGAATTACACACAATTGAACTTAGAGAAGCCGATGCCGAAACGGCAAAATTAAATTTTAGCAAATTTAACGAGCATAAAAAAATACATTTGCACATTGGTAAGGCACAAGACATAATACCAAGCCTGCCCTACAAATGGGATTTGGTATTTATAGACGCTGATAAAACTGGTTATATAGATTACTACGAAATGGTATTGCCACTATTAAACAACAATGGTTTAATAATAGCCGATAATGTACTTTTTCATGGTCAAGTACTAGAAGAACCTATAAAAAGTAAAAGTGCCAAAGCCATTGCTGCATTTAACGCACATATAGCAGCAGACAAACGTGTAGAACAAGTAATGCTGACGGTAAGAGACGGCTTGCTATTGATAAAAAAAGTACCCCAATGATGAAACAATGTTTAACTATTTTTCTTGCAACCATTGTACTTGCTAGCCACGCACAAAAAGAAAAAGCCTACAACTATATTGCCCAATATAAAGATATAGCCATTGCAGAAATGCAGCGTAGCGGCGTGCCTGCGTCTATTACTTTGGCACAAGGTATTTTAGAGTCTTCTTATGGCGAAAGTGTTTTGTGTAAAAACTCAAACAACCACTTTGGTATAAAATGTAAAGCCGAATGGACAGGCGAAAAAGTGTACCACGATGATGATACAAAACAAGAATGTTTTAGAAGCTACCCAACTGCTGCCGAATCTTACAAAGACCACTCAAACTTTTTAAGAACAAGAACTTGGTACGATTTCTTATTTAAACTAGATCCTACAGATTATGTATCGTGGGCAAAAGGTTTAAAAAAAGCAGGCTATGCAACCGAAAAAGATTATCCACAAAAATTAATTAAAGTTATCAACGATTATAATCTTAATAGGTACACTTTAATTGCTTTAAATAAACTGCCAAATAGCAATCAAACGCTTGCTAGCACTGCCAATGAAGCTATTTATGAAGATACCACAATGGCTCCTGAATTGGTAATCAAAATTTCATCAAAGCAATTAAGAGAAACCCAACAAAAAAGTGCAGACGGCTTGCAGGAAGATTCTGTAATTATCATTAATCCAAACGCTACAGTTGCAAAACCTGTGGTTGAAAAAAAGAAAGCCAACTATCCTGAAAGCATTTTCACAATTAATCATAGCAAAGTAATCTATGCAAAAGAAGGCACTTCGCTGCTATCGTTAGCAAAGCAATATGATATTTCTTTGGCTAAATTGATTGAGTTTAATGATATGGAAGAAGAAGAAATTTTAGCAACCGATAAACTCATTTTTATAGAGAAAAAATTAACCAAAGGCGCAACAGATTTTCACGTAGTAAAGCCGAATGAAACGCTGCATGACATTTGCCAAACAGAAGGTGTACGCTTAGAAAAAATAGCAGAATACAATGGCATAAAGAAGACTATGCAACCTGCCGCTGGCGAAAAAATTTACTTACGTGGCAATGCACCAGTAGCACCAAAAACAATGGCTCAAAGCGGTGCTGCATCTACTAATTAATTTCTTAAACTTGTATGCTTAAAGCAATTATTATGAGTAATTCAATCACTCTTTTCGATAAAACATTTGTTCCTTTTATTAGTGCAGAGGCCATTCAAGAAAAAATAAAAACACTTGCAGCAGACTTAACTAGAGATTATGCAGGTAAAAAGCCGTTGTTTATTTCTGTGCTAAACGGCTCGTTTATTTTTAGTGCCGATTTGTTTAAGGAACTTGAAATTGAAGCTGAAATTTGCTTTATAAAATTAGCCTCTTACAAAGGCACACAATCTACAGGCCACGTAGTTACGGCTATTGGCTTAGATATTAACCTTACCGACAGACACGTAATTGTACTTGAAGACATTATTGATACAGGCAAAACCTTGCACCAATTTCTACCACAATTGGTTAATCAACAACCCGCATCATTAAAAACTGCGGTGTTGCTACACAAGCCACAGGCGCAGCAATATGCTGTACCAATAGACTATTGCTGTTTTACCATACCTAATAAATTTGTACTTGGCTATGGCTTAGATTACGATGGTTTGGGCAGAAATATTAGAGAGATTTATCAACTTAGCGACTAATTAATTCCTAAGGTTTTCTTAATTTTACTGATACAAAATTCTTAAAAACAATTACTGCAAAATTTTTGCTTATTTCTGCTTTTTCCTTATTAAAAAGTGTACTGCAAATGAAGCAATTACTACTAATACTGCTATTTACTGCTACTTTGTATAGCAATAGTCTGGGGCAATATTATATAAGAGGCCAAGTGAAAGACGACAGAGGAAGACCAATAGTTGGTGCATTAATTAAGCTATACACAAAAGGAAATTTACAATTTTTTAGCGGCGATAATGGTTTATTCGGTATTCCTTCAAGCAAGCAAATAGATACTATTACCATTGCACTAGATGGCTTTGAAACCTTTCGTAAAGCAATAGAAACACAGAAGTATCAAAATTTGACGCTTAAAATGCTAGCAGCCACCGCTAGCTTAATGAAAAACAAACTCGCCTCAATTACTAAAAACCTTTCTCCCAATCAACAAATAAATTTTCTTAGCACCATTGGCGAAAGCTATACAAGCTTTATTGAAAACGATTTTGTAACAGCTAAAAATTATCCTGAAACAGGCTTTGCACTCAATATTGATAGGGCTTCTTATAGCAATATCAGACGTTTTTTAAACAATGAACTTCCCGTGCCAAATAATGCCGTAAGAATTGAAGAAATGCTCAATTACTTCAATTTATCGCTTGATAAAGTACCAAATACTTCACAACAATTTACCTGTAATACCGCAGTAACTACTTGCCCTTGGCAAGCCAATAACCACTTAGTATTTATTAATTTAAACGCACCAAAAATAAACCTAGATAGCGTACCACCTAGCAATTTGGTTTTTCTAATAGATGTTTCTGGCAGCATGGATAAGCCTAATCGCTTGCCACTATTACAAGCCGGCTTTAAGTTATTGGCAAAAAATTTACGCCCTATTGACAAGCTATCTATTGTTACCTACGGAAGCAATATTGCAGTGGCATTACCACCTACAAATGGTAATGATTTAGATAAAATAAATGCGGTTATTGACTCATTAACCGCAAGTGGCGATAGCCCAGGTGAAGGTGCCATAAAAACAGCCTATGCTATAGCAAAATCTGTTTTTATACCTAATGGCAACAACAGAATTATATTAGCTACCGATGGCGATTTTAACGTAGGACAAACAAGCGATAAGGACTTAGAAGACATGATTACCATTCAACGCCAAAGTGGTATTTACTTAACCTGCCTTGGTGTAGGAATGGGCAATTATAAAGACAGTAAACTAGAAACACTTGCTAAAAAAGGCAACGGCAATTTTGCTTATTTAGATAATGCAGCCGAAGCCGAAAAAGTGTTGGTAACAGAATTTACAAAAACCATTTATACCGTAGCAAATGATGCCTACGTAAGCGTTGTATTTAACGAAGCAAAAATTAAACGCTACCGCTTAATAGGCTTCGACAATAAAAAAGAAGCCATAGCAGATGCAAGTAGTAAAGTAGAAGGTGGCGAAGTAGGCAGCGCACATAATTTAATAGCCATTTTTGAAGTAGAACCCATAGACACAAGCACCATTATTGGCCAAAACCTTGCTACCATTGCATTACAATACAAGCTATCTGCAACAGGCAATAATCAGCCGCAAGTTTTTCCTATTGTATTTAATAATCAAAAATTGGCAAATGCGCCTGCTACCATTCGTTTTGCCACTGCGGTAAGTATGTTTGGGGCACTACTAAAAAATTCTGCATTTTCAAAAAAATATTCTTTTTCTGATGTGCTAGAACTTGCCAATGCTGCCGCAGACAAAAGCAATATTACGCAACAAGAATTTATTAATCTTGTACAAAAAGCAGAACGCATTTACCAGCCAATTAAGAAGAAAAAAAGGTAAATTAGTTTGAAGTTTTGTGCCCTTGGTATTGCTTGCGCCAATAATTTTCTTCCATAGAAATGCTCGCTAGCGTTTTGAAAGGCAATATTGCTAGGGTTTGGCGCAGGTGGAGAATTTGGAAGATTCCGTCTGCCCGTAACCAAAGCCAAATGATTGCAATATTGCCGATGTTTTTTTCATAAGCCAAATTTATAACGTATAGCCCGAACTGAAGCACAATAAAGAAAAAAGTTGAGGCTATATTCGTCAAGCCCCAATAATGCCAAACCATATGTTGGGCGTAGTGCCTTTAAATGTCCAATAGTTCCTTGGTATTTGTTGATTCTATTTCCAGTTCATCTTCAATATTTTTTAAATTTGATATGATATCAGCATTAAGTTGTTTAAAGTTTTCTACAATGCCAGATTTCTCAACATATTCTTCAATATTGCCATTCCATTCTTCAACTATATTTAATGGTTTTACATTTGAGATTTTTCCATTATCGTCCAATAGTATTTTCCCTTCAAGCAAATTCTTAATTATTTCAATTGATTTGTTTTCATCTGTTCTTAAATTAGGCAATATGCTTTTAAGATTAAAAAAGGCTAAAAAAGAGTCGACAGGCAAGTAATTGTACATATGTCCAGCAACTCTAAAATTGCCATCCTCATCTTTGTGGTAATTAATTTTCAAGTTAAATGCTCTAATAAAAGATTTTGTTAATTCTAAATCAGAAGTATTATCTATGAGATTTAAAAAATCTTTCGCATTGGGTATTAAAAAATATTTTGAAAAACAAACTTTGTCTAGTTCATAACAGAGTTTATATAAATTCAAATTTCCACCATTAGTAAATTTTCTTAAATCAAAGAATTTTTCTTGATAAATTTTTCTTTTTTGTTCTTCATTTAAGCCTTTAATTAAGTATGCTGTAAAATATTCTTGTAATGATTTGTGTGGAAATGTATAATCCGTACCGTCTTGTATTAAAATAGAAATGGAAACTGTTAAATCATAAATTAAATCTTCTAAACTTGGTTGTAGATTTAATTTTAGTTTGATTTCACTTAATATTGATTTTAAATATTCCAAATCAAAATTGTATTTTCCTTTGAAAATTGATATGTATGAAAACCATTTTAAAACATTTTCAAAATCTTCGTTTTGTAATTTTGATTTCCTTTCGTGCAACCAAAATCCTTTTTTTGTAAATGCATCGTGTTTAGTACAAAGTGTATCAAAAACATTCCAATAAAATTTATTTTTACTTTTTGGTAATTCAGGATAAGTATTAAAAGTGAATATAAACATTGATAGAAGAAGTGGGTTGGATAAATAATCCTTGTAATCTCTATTTTCTGTTTTTTCAATAACCGAGATTATTTTTCCTATAGATTCTTTATTGTCGTGAAGCTTGAATTGAAGGTTAATAAATTCATTAATTTGCTTATTAGAAAGTGGTTGAACATAAAAATTATCAAATCGTTGTAGAGATTCTGCATTTGCACCAGGTCTTGATGTTAAAACAAATGTGTTTCTACTGTATGTGTCAACAAATTCTTCAATGTCGTTTGTAATTTTGTCTTTGTTTTCAGAATAAATTTCATCATAACCGTCCAATAAAAAAATGAAATTACCTTCTGATAAAATCCGTTCTGTAATTCTCTCATTATTTGATAGCTTATTTTTTGTTAGCAACTTAGTTATGTAGTCAGTTATTGTCCCATTAAAATCATTTAAGTTTCTTAATTCAATTACTATTGGAATACTATAAAATTGGTTTACAGTGGATAAAAATATATGCTTCATCAACATACTTTTTCCACAACCAGCCATACCAATTATTGTTATGTATTTCCTTTCGTTGAAAAGTGTTTTTAGATCATTGATTTCAGATATTTTTTCTGAATTACTTTTTAAGGTAACTGGATAAAAAATGTCATAAAAGTTTACTTTCTCATCTCTGTAAATAAAAGTTTTTGTCTTTGAATACTTATTGTAAAAATTGTCTACAAAATCAGATAAACCGTTATTAAAAACGTCAAGAAATTCGTCTTTTATTTCTTTGCCTAGTTTTAAAATTGGCTCTTTAAATGCGTTTATCAATTGTATTCCTATCGTCGCAGTTATCATATATTTATATTATTAGTTTCTCTGTACTATAGCATTCTGACTAACGTACAAATTTTAGGTTGTTATGAACCCTAAATCTTCTG
>JASGCX010000012.1:60858-65712 GCA_030053925.1 Flavobacterium sp. | reverse complement strand
AGAGATGAAATTGGCAGAATTGAATTTGCGCAAAAAAAAGCAAAAATTGAAGGAAGGATTGAAGGAAAAATAGAAGGAAAGCTTGAAGGAAAAATAGAAGTTATAAAACAAGGAAGAAAATTAGGGCTATCAAATTCAGACCTTTCAAAATTAACAGGACTAACAGAAAAAGAAATTGAAAACCTCTAGCAATGCACTTCTGCCAACATGGAGTATTGCGCAACTTGTGAGCCCAACGAAATAACAATGAGCTTATGTAATTCTCTTCGGGCTTCACAAGCAACATTCAACTTTATATTTTCAATCATCAGCGGTTTCAGGCGAACGGAATACTCATTCACAACCCGCACAAAGCCCTGCCCGAAATACGCAGATTTTTATTCTCTAAAGTTCATCGGTACTAATTGGTGAAATCTGCGAGCCAACATTATTTTTTGCCAAAACATAAATAACCGAGCTACATTTTTTAGGGTTACCAATGGTTTTAATATTTGACATTAACCCACGAAAGAACGCTGCTACCAAATTGCCTTTGCCATTTTTATATTGCTCGCTTAACATACTTACATAAAAACTATCAAACCACATAGGCTTGCAAGCCTTTACAGTAAAGCCTTTTAGCTTAGCCAATGTATCAATACTTTGGGGCGAAAAATGGTATAAATGCCTTGGTACATCGTAAGCCGCCCAACTGCTGCCATAATAAGTAGCATCGTAGCTTGTATAGTTGGGCACTGCAATTACTAGCTTACCATTCGGTTTTAAAATGTCGTGAAACTTATTCAAATAGCCTTGTAAATCATGCACATGTTCTAGCACGTGCCACATTGCGGTTGCATCAAACTGATTATTGTCTAGCTGATATAATACCGAGGCGTTTTGTAAGTCTAAATTGTATTTGTCTTTGGCTAATTTTCTAGCCGTTTCGTCTGGCTCTAAAGATGTTACCTGCCAGCCATTGGTAGCCATAATATTAGAAAATGCGCCTGTTCCTGCACCTACATCAAGCAAAGCACCTGTTTCTAAGCCTGTCACTTCTTTCAATAAGGCCAATTTACTTTTTAATGTAAAATTTCTTACTAAATGGTACAAGCGATAAATTAAACCTTCTTTGATATCGCTGTGAGATACATAACTTGTAGATTGGTAGTAAGGCACTATTTCTTCAGCTACAGGTATTGCCTGTGTAAATCGCAGCGAACAACTATCGCAATGCCAAATATCAAATACCTCGTTGCTAACTGTGTAATCTTTAGCAGACAAACAATTTTGTATAGACGCACTACCGCAGCTTGGGCAATGCTGATGATAAATTCTTTCAGCCATTAAAATAAAAATGAAACATTAAATATAATAGTACAACAAAGCAGCTACACCCATTAGGGCTAATATTAAAGCATATACCCACCAATAATCCTCGTCTTTTTCTCTTATAATCATTTCAAGACGATCATCTTCAGTTTCTTCGGTGATAATTAAGTTATCGCCAGTTTTATATAATTCTACCAAGTTGGCTTTACTATCTGTAGCCGAACTTAATTTAATATCATTTAGGTAAGCGGTGGTAGCAGTTTGCTCTTCGGTAAACAAAATATCATCATCGCTATAGCTTTTTTGTAACTTACCTATACCTGGCAATTCTACAGGATTATTGCTATCAATATTCTCTTTTATTGATTGGCTAAATGCTTGAAACGATTGCACAGCTTGCTTTTCATCAACATTTAACGCTTTAGATAAGTACTGAAAAAACTGCCTATCAATTGCAGGCTGTCCTTTCTCAAACGCTACTTTTGGCTGAGGTGCATGTAGCACACCTGTTACAAAATCAAGTTTAGCCGAATCGGTATTTACTGAAAAATTACCAATGCCAGGAATGCTAATCTTTCTATTTAAAACAAAGTATTTGTAGATTTCTTGGTACATACGAGGCTAAATATTGTACGAATATACAAGCCTTTAAGGCAAGCAACAAATACTAGTTCATTAAAAGGATAGACAGACAATGAGTTTATTAAAATCAACGATTCATTTTACTTAATATTTCTCAGTTTGCGCAGCTTAGAAGGTTTTTTGGCACCATGTATTATTCCTAGTATAATTATTTCAGTAGCAGCTATTTTATAAACAATTATCCACTAATAGCACACTGCTTAACGGTAAATTTTAGTCTTAGTGGTTAATTGTTGACATTCTTTGAAAACAAAAGTGTTGTCGCCAATTCTTTCAAACAAATTGAAAAACGCATCACCAACTTTTACTGCCCTTAAAGGCCCTTGCTTTAAAAAGCAATATAGCCAGTAATTTCATCAATGTTTTGAAGTGCATTTTCCGAAATTCTTACTTCTCTGCTTGCATCAATTGCTTTCTTTTCTTTTGCCATAAAGCTTTTGCATTGTTTAAGCTGATAGTTGGAGATACTTCTGAATTGGCAATCCAGTTTTTAAATGCTTGCAAATTCAACGGTTTATCAGGCAATGCAGGCGAATCGAATAAGGGCTTTTCGATAATTCTGATAAATGCTTTTTCCTCTAATGTTTGTAACACTTCTTTTGCAAGGTCGTTTGTAATTTCTAATGTTACTGTTTGCATAAACTAGTATTTAACTGCTAATAAAAATAAGTAAATAATGCTTCATTATTAATGCTAGTTATCCTTTGCAAAATTATTTACGCCCCTCTGTCAGTTTTTATGACAGTCTACGTCTAAAATAACAATGGTGGAAAAGTCAAATAAGCACCTTTTGATTTTGGTGGTATATTTGATATTCATTCCACAAGTAAAACGGAGAATCATCTCAATCATAAACAAAAATTTACAATCATGGCTTTAGAATTTACAGACGCAAATTTCCAAACTGAAGTTTTGGAAAGCGACAAATTAAGTGTTATTGACTTTTGGGCAGAATGGTGTGGTCCTTGCCGTGCTATTGGACCCGTTATTGAAGAACTTAGTAAAGAATACGAAGGCAAAGTAAAAATTGGTAAAGTAAACGTAGACGTGAACCCACAAACCAGTACTAACTATGGCATCACTTCTATTCCTGCTATTCTTTTTGTAAAAGGTGGTAAAATAGTAGACAAACAAATTGGTGCTGTACCTAAAAGCGTTTTAGACAAAAAAATTCAAGCGCATTTATAAGCTGCTTAACTAATTATAAAAAAGCCTCCAAATTTTGGAGGCTTTTTTAGGTGTATTTATTGCTTCAAATTTATTAAGGAAAAATACCAAGTTCTGAATAGCTAGTACCTACTTTATTAATAGCACATACATAGGCAGCAGTACGCATATCTGGTATTTCTGGGTTTGCTTTCCAAATGTCCATAATTTCTCTTGTAGCCGTAATCATGGTTTCTTCAAGGCCGCTGTGTACCAAGTCTACTTCATCTGCACCATGTTCTATAAAATTACGCTCGGCATCGCTTACTTTTTTACCAGTAAGGTCTTCTAGTTGCGATAAAATATGATGGTTCATATTTTCAGTAAAGCGTTTCTCCATTCTACCGTAGCGTACATGGCTTAGGTTTTTCAACCACTCAAAATAACTTACCGTAACACCACCTGCGTTCAAGTACATATCTGGCACTACCAAAATTCCTTTTTGTGTAAATATTTCATCGGCCTCTGGTGTTAATGGGCCATTTGCTGCTTCGCCAATAATTTTAGCTTGTACACGTGGTGCATTGTCGCCATTAATTACGTTTTCTAATGCTGCAGGAATTAAAATATCGCAAGCTAATTCTAACGCATCGGTAGATTTAGCCAAGTTAGTAGCACCTGGGAAATTTAAAATAGAACCAGTTGCTTTTCTGTGTTGAAACAGGTCTTCTTCATTAATACCATCCTCTTTGTAAATAGCACCTTCAAATTCTGCAATTGATACCACAACTGCACCATGTTCACGGAAGAATTTAGCACTGTGATAGCCCACATTACCCAAACCTTGTACCACTACTTTTTTACCGTTAACACCTGTGGTTAGGCCAAGTTTTGCCATTAAATCGGGCATATTGCACACTTCACGAATACCAAAAAACACACCCAAACCTGTGGCTTCTTTTCTACCACGTACACCTCCTTGCGATACTGGCTTACCAGTAACACAACCTGCACTGTCTATTTCACCTGGTTTTAACGACTGGTAAGTATCTACAATCCAAGCCATTTCACGTTCGCCAGTACCATAGTCGGGTGCAGGTACATCTATACCAGGGCCTATAAAGTTTTTCTTTACCAATTCGCTAGTGTAACGGCGGGTAATTTTTTCTAGTTCGTAAGAACTGTGTGCTTTAGGATTTATTTTAATGCCACCCTTGCCGCCACCAAATGGCACGTTTACAATAGCACATTTGTAGGTCATTAAACTAGCAAGTGCCATCACCTCATCTTGGTTTACAGCCATGCTAAAACGAATACCACCTTTACAAGGCGTTTTATGCTGACTATGTTGCACACGGTAAGCCTCTATCACTTCTATCCTACCGTCATCCATTTTTACAGGAAACTTCATGCTGTAAATACTGTTACAGGCTTTTATTTGTTCTAGCAAGCCTTTTTCCCACTTGGTAAATTTTGCTGCTTTGTCAAAACTTTGTTCCACGCTGTGGAAAAAGCTATAATTTGCTTCTAACATGACTTTTGAATTTTAATTATTAAATATAGCAATCGTTATAAAAAAAGTAGTTATATTGTGTTACTTGCCAACCTTTTGTCGGCATCCCGAGTTGCACTATCAATCGGGACTTGTACGTTCGGCATGTATTGCAGCTTTTCTCACCATGTATCTATAGTCACTATCACACATCTTCAATTAATAACGCTGTTGTAACCTTCATTCATGCTGCATTTAGCAGC
>JASGCX010000012.1:45342-60758 GCA_030053925.1 Flavobacterium sp. | reverse complement strand
ATTGTTGCTGCTCCAACCTTCATTCATGCTGCATTTAACAGCATTGTTGCTGCTCCAACCTTCATTCATGCTGCATTTAACAGCATTGTTGCTGCTCACAACAACATTCATGCTGCATTTAGCAGCATTGTTGCTGCTCGTAACGACATTCATGCTGCATTTAGCAGCATTGTTGCTGCTTTTACCTTCATCATTGCTGCTCTGAGCTGCATCATTGCTACAATTACCAGAGGCAAAGGCACAGATAAGAACTGCTACTGTGTGTAAAAAGCTGAATAAAGAACTAAACGCTGACGTAGGTACTTCGTAAACTCAGTATAAAATCGCAACAAAAGCTACATAGTAGTACCTAATTTGGCCTCATAATAAAAGGCTAAAGAACTAGGATTGTTTCTCCAATTTACGCAGCTTTCTATCTACACTAATCAGGTAAATAAAAAAGCCAATCATGATGATAACTACCACTGCCATTACCACATAAATTTTGCCGTTGCTGCGCATCACATCGTTGTTATCGGGTGTTTGTGCGTTGGCAAAAGCCGTGATAAAAGCGAGTGCTATGGTGGCACCAATACGTTGTAATTTATTCATGAGATACATTTTTCTCGATTAATAATTGAGTCCTAATTTTTAGCGTAGTAATCCAAACACCAAGAAGCGTCCAACCAATAAATGCAGGGTACATAACGCTGCGCATAGCCATGGTAGAATCTTTAGGGTTTAAGCCAGGGTTGCCCTCGCTGCCTTGCCCACCAGGGTGTAGCGATTGTGTAAGACGTGGCAAAATCCACAAGGTTGGAAACAGCATAAAAAAGGCGAAAATGTTGTACACGGCACTTATTCTTGCACGTTTTTCATCGTCTGTCATGCTGCCACGCAGTACGAAATAAGCTAGGTAAATAAGTAAAGCAATGGCTGCACCGTTTTGTTTTGGGTCGCCGCTCCAAGGTTGCCCCCACTGATAATTGGCCCATACAGCACCCGTAACTATACCTAGTAACCCAAAGGTAATGCCAGTAGTGGCATAAGCTGATGAAAAGATATCGTATTTTACAGATGGAGTTCTTAAATATAAAATGGCATAAACCAGCGAAGTACCTAGCAGCACCATCATACCTATCCACATGGGTACATGGAAAAATAAGTTACGAATACTTTGCTGTAATGGCACGCCTGGCGGATTGGGTACTTGTACTAAAAAGCCGTAAGAAGCTACGTATAATAGAAGAACTATTGTAAGTATTTTCCACCAAATTTTGTACATCATAGAAGATAATTTAGCAAGCATCAATAAAACTAACAAGCGTTAACTTATTGAGGCAGCAAATGTAGGGGAAAGCCCTTTATCAAAACCAAAGAGAATGTAAAAATTGTTGAGAGGTTTACTTGTTAGGCAAATTATTATACTTGTTAACAGCCACTCGCTGCGAGCTATAAATGCCTTTATGACCGCTGCAATAATAAGCTGCAAAACAAGCAATGGCATAATACAAAACATGCTGCCCACCAAATAACTCAACACCCATAATAGTACAAGCCAAGGGCGTATTTGTTGCACCAGCAAACACGGCAATAAAACCAAGACCAGCCAATAAATCTACCGGGCAGCCAATATAACTAGCCAATACATTACCCAAAGCTGCACCAATAAAAAACAAAGGCGTTACTTCGCCACCTTTAAAGCCCATACCAAGGGTAATAGCGGTTAATAGCATTTTCCACAACCAACTAAAATTGGTAACGCCACCATTATTAAAAGCCAATACAATACTTACACCGTTGTTAGGATTTGTAACACCAAGCCCCATATAATCAAACGTGCCTAACGCATAACTAATGCCTATCACTAAAGCACCACCAACAACAGGTATTAGCAATGGCTGCTTAATGTAGCGGCTACTTTTTTGTTTAATGAAGTGTGTGGTATTGGCAAATAAGGCCGCCGTTAAACCAAATAAACAACCAGCAATAGCCACTTTAATAATGAGTAATACATCAACAGGAAAAAATAAACCGCTGATGGAATGATAAGTATGATTTGCTATGATACCAATTGTGTAATGTGTGTGATGAATACCACAGGCAGCGCAAGTAATATCTGCCACAATACCAGCCAATAAACAAGGTAACAGCGCATCAAATTTTATAGAACCAATTGCAATTACTTCAAGTGCAAATACAGCACCTGTAACAGGCGTGCCAAAAACGGCAGCAAAGCCCGCAGACATACCACAAAGCAGCAATACACGTTTATCAGCAGGGTTTAACTTTAACCATGTACACCATAAATCTGCCGTGCTGCCGCCCATTTGCACAGCCGTACCTTCTCTACCAGCAGAACCGCCAAATAAATGCGTAATAATGGTAGTAAACAATACCAATGGTGCCATTCTAAAAGTGACTTTGCTACTAGGATTTTGAATGGCATCGATAATGAGATTATTGCCTTTATCGCTGTTTTTACCAAAGGTTTTATACAACCACACAATCAGTACACCTGCAAATGGTAATAGCCAAATGAGCCATTGGTGCTGCCAACGTAGTTTGGTAACTACATCTAGCAGCCATAAAAAAAAGGCCACCATTAAGCCAATAACAATAGCCAAAGGCACAATAAAAGCAGATAAACGTAATAGCAATACAACTTTGGTAGTAAAATGATGTTTTAAAAAACTAGCCATGCTACAAATAGGTGGTGTTAGCTAAAAATAAATACTATTTGTAGGCGTCATTAGTGCTTAGGTGTAAAGCAACGGTTTAGTAGGAAGACACCATTTCCTTTGAGAACGAAAGTAGCAAATTTGCATACATCACCTAAAATCAATTATTGGCTTGGCAATTTTTGGTTAATATTCAAGTATATTTGAGACATGAAAACTGTAGAATTAGTAATTAAAGAAAAAAAGGCGACTACTTTTATTAACTTCTTAAAACAGTTAGATTTTGTAGAAGTAAAGAACATCACAAAATCAAAAAAAGTAGTGACTAAGCAGCCAGTTTCTAACAATATTATACCAGCTACCACGCCCAATGCAGATATTTCAAAATTGTTTGGCACTTGGAAAAATGTAAACGTTGATGAGCAATCAATCAGAAACACTTCTAGAAGAAAAGATCAGTTAGCATGGTAATCATTGATACCAATATTTTTATCAGTGCATTGCGAGGTAATGTTGAAGCCGGAAAATACTTACATACCTATCAACGCAATGGCTTTGTATCTATAATTACAGAACTTGAACTATTAGTAGGTGCTAAAACAAAGTTGCAAAAGCAACAAGCTGAAGCTATTCTTGATGCATTTGACAAAATAAAAATCAGCCACGAAATTTACATACACGCAAAAAGGCTTTTAAAAGAATATAATACCAATACAAAAAGTTTGTATCTACCAGATGCGTTAATTGCAGCTACAACAATAGAAATGGGCTTTTCGTTACTCACTTATAATCAAGCAGATTACAAGTTTATCAAAGGATTGAAACTACTATAGCTTGTTTGTTAGTAGTAAATTAACCAATTTTCAAGTATGAGCCAACCACTTTTACAAATCAAAAATTTAAACATCAGTTTTGAAGCCAATGGCAGTACCAGCAAGGCTTTAACCGATATTACTATTACTGTAAACAAAGGTGAAATTGTAGCCATTGTGGGCGAAAGCGGTTCTGGTAAATCAGTTACTTCTTTATCTATTTTACAACTCATTCCATCGCCACCAATTAAGTACAATAGCGGCGAAATTTTACTAACCACTAATGGTGAAACGGTAGATATTTTACAATTATCAAAAGACGAATTAACCAAAATAAGAGGCAACAAAGTGGCTATGATTTTTCAAGAGCCCATGACATCTTTAAACCCGGTGCTTACTTGTGGCAACCAAGTAATGGAAGCCATTTTGCTACATAAAAATTGCAGTAAAAAAGCTGCAAAAGCTAAAACCATTGCCTTATTCAATCAGGTACAATTACCCAATGCTGAGGCATTGTTTAATTGCTATCCACACCAAATAAGTGGTGGGCAAAAGCAACGTGTGATGATTGCAATAGCAATGAGTTGCCAACCAGATTTACTCATTTGCGACGAGCCAACAACAGCACTCGATGTTACTGTTCAAAAGAATGTATTGCAGCTACTAAAGCAATTGCAACAGCAAACACAAATGGGTATCATTTTTATTACACACGACCTTGGCGTGGTAGCAGAAATTGCAGATAAAGTGGTGGTATTGTACAAAGGCAATATTGTAGAAGAAAACACCGTAGCCAATATATTTTCTAATGCGCAACATCCTTACACCAAGGCATTGCTTGCATGTAGACCTATTTTGCATAAAAAAGGCGAACGATTGCCAGTGGTGAGTGATTTCTTACAGGATACAAGTAACAAATTACAAGTGCCAAGCAACCTGCAACCAGTAATTAGTAACAAGCAACCTGCAACCAACAACCTGCAACCTGCAACACTTCTGTCTGTTAAAAACCTCAAAGTTTATTTCCCTGCTAAAAAAACATTTTTAGGCAAAGTATTAGATTATAACAAAGCAGTTGATGATGTGAGTTTTGATGTGTACGAAGGCGAAACTTTGGGTTTGGTAGGCGAAAGTGGATGCGGTAAAAGCACTTTAGGTAGAACCTTATTACGTTTAATAGATGCCACTAACGGTAGCATTACTTACAAAGGTGAAAATCTTATTGCAACTACAAATGGCAAACTAAAAACTTTGCGTAAGGATATGCAGATTATTTTTCAAGATCCCTACTCTTCACTTAATCCACGATTAACCATAGGCGAAGCTATTGCAGAACCACTGCTTGTACACCACATTATTACCAATGCAAAAGCTAGAAAAGAACATGTGATAGAATTGCTTGAAAAAGTGAGCCTACAAGCCAATCATTACCATAGATACCCACATGAATTTAGTGGCGGGCAAAGGCAGCGCATTGTAATTGCTAGAGCGTTGGCTTTACAACCAAGTTTTATTGTGTGCGACGAAAGTGTAAGCGCTTTAGATGTAAGTGTACAAGCGCAAGTACTTAATTTACTCAACGATTTAAAGAAAGATTTTGGCTTTACCGCCATCTTTATTTCACACGACTTATCGGTGGTTCGCTATATCAGCGATAGAATTATGGTAATGAATAAAGGTAAGATTGAAGAAATTGGCACTGCAGAACAAGTGTATCTCCATCCTTCAAGTAGCTACACAAAAAAGCTGATAGCATCTATACCAAAAGGCTACAAAGTATCAGCTTAAAACTTTAAACCTTATTATTTAACTAATCAAGAGAAGTTGTTAGTTAAAGGATAAAGCTAAAGGCATTAAAAAGTGAGCCATTTTTTAAGCAGCAATGTGGCGGGTTAATGGCACACAAATGCTACAGATTGCATACATTTTAGGTGAAATAAAATTGCGTTTAAACATCGGTTTTGTCCATTCAATTAGCGTTATTGGTGTGCCATTTGTTTACCTCAACACGCCTATAGAACCATCGCTAGTTGGCAGCAATTGGTACACCAATTGTGGTTTTATATTGGTTTCGGTGCGGTGCGAAACGTATAAAATAGAGGTACAACTTTCTGCTGCTATTTTGTTAATCAAGTTGCTTAATACGGCTACATTATCATCATCTAAACCTTCGGTGGGTTCATCTAAAATTAATAATGGTGGGTGTTTTACCATGGCTCTCACTATTAAAGCCATGCGCTGCTGCCACAAAGATAATTTGCAAAAAGGCGTGTTTTTAAACTGCAACATACCTATCAATGCGAGCCAATCATTTGCAAGTTTCAATTGTCCATCGCTTGGTAAATGGTACAAGCCAATAGAATCGAAAAAGCCGCCGATAATCATTTGCAACAAGGTATGCCTTGTGCTAAACAAATCTGTCATAGCAGGGGTGAGGTAGCCTATTTTGTCTTTTATTTCCCACACGGTTTCGCCACTGCCTTTGCGCTTGCCAAACAAATACAAATCTTGCCCATAAGCTTTAGCATTGTCGCCATTAATCATAGTCAACAATGTGGTTTTACCAGAACCATTTGGGCCAATCAATTGCCAAAATTCACCTGCTTTAATAGTCCAATTGATATTGCGAATGATGGTGCGGTCTTCGTATTTTACTGTTACATTTTTAAATTCTACCAATGTATCGGCATCTATTTCATAATGCTTTAAAGGCGGTGGTATACTACCTGTAAAATGCGTAGTTTGTTTGGTGGTAACATTGTTTAAAGTATAGGTATTGGCAATAAAATCTAGCTTTTCTAGCTTGCGTGTAGCCACTTGAATAATGGCCGTTTTGTGTGCAATATTTGTTAGTTCGTTGCACAGTATTTGCTGCGAAGCCACATCTAAATTATCAAAGGGATTATCGAGAATAATAAAATTTGGCTGCTGCGATAATAAGTAAGCCAATAGGGCTTTTTTACGCTCACCGCTTGACATAGATTTAAGTGTACGAGTGGTATTTTTTAGAACATCTGTATGTTCATGGCGGTCTTCTTCTTCTATAAAAGCATTTAAAGTAATGGTAGAAAATAGTAGCCCTTTTTGTGTGTTAAAGGCTGTAAAAGGCTCGGCTGCATGGCCTTGTAATAGTTGTTGTATAAAGCTTTGGTGATTGGTAGTATTATTTGCAAATATTACCCAATGATTGATTGATTTTGTTTGAACCATGATTTGATTTTTATGTCTCGCAGGTTTTATTTGCTCGCAGTTTTTTTATGTCCCGCAGAAAACGCAGAAGTTCGCAGAAATTTTTATGTCTCACAGGTTTTATTTGCTCGCAGTTTTTTTTATGTCCCGCAGGTTTTTTCTATCTCAATTTTTCTGCGCTTATCGTTTTGGGGCTTGGGGATATGGGGGAATTAGAAGTACGAATGTTCAAATTAGCATCAATGTTGATAGAAGTACAAATGCTCAATTTAGCACTTCTGCCCCCATTTTGCCCAACCCGTGTTACCTGCTGGCGGTCATTTCCATCAATTGTGAGTTGATTTCACATGTCGGCATATTCTGAATTTTAGGTTTGTCAAATTTAGTTTCTATTTTTTTGTCGAAAACTCCTGTGTCCAAAATAGCTTTGCCCAACATTTCTATTACTGGTACAGAAACGCTATTGCCAACTAATTTCATCCATCTTGCTCTGTTTTCGGGTAAAATATAGTCTTTTGGAAAACCTTGTATCAAACAGGCTTCTTCTTTTGTTATTCTTCGATAGTTCTCTTTTTTATAAATTTTTTCAACGAATTGTTTTTTATGGTCTTCTTCGTTTTTTGCGTAAATAATTTTTGTTGTTACAAAGTCGTTGGTATCACTTGCTACAAGTGTTGGAAAAATATTGGAAATTGGTAAAAATACTCTGTTGACACCATAAAGTCCTGTGCTAATTTTGGTGTTTTTAAAATCGTACCTTTCTTCATTGCTTATTAAAATGCCTTGTTCAATAAGTGGTAAAATTGTTTTTGAAATTGCAATCTTTCTAACTTTTAAATCTCTATTCATTTTCAATTTATCCATTATTAAAATATTGTCCTCACAAAGACTTAATAAAAAACTTTCGTCTTCTGTTAATGTTGAAATTTTAGAGTTGCCGATATTAAAAGTATAATATTCTTTCTTTAAAATTTTTAATTCTACTAATTCTTCAAGCTCCTTTTCAGTTATGGTTTTGTCTAAACTTTGAAAATGTTCTAATGATAGTGGGTTGCCATCTAAATCTCCATAAGCACTTTTTCGTCTGTTTTTGAGTAATAAATAGCAAATTTTCTTTTGTCTTTCTGTTGTTTCTAAAATGTCCCACGAATGAATAGTAGAATGTCCATTTCGTAAGTCGTTGAAAAGAAAATAATCATTTAAACCATTACTGGTTGATAAACTCATACTTTTTTGAGTAATGATTTTGCCAAATAAATCTCTTGGCATCTCATTTTTTGTTTCAATAATTTTTTCATTGAAGTCAGATAAAATGTCTGCCAATTTTATTTTTTGTTCAAGTGGTTTTGGAAGTTTGAACTTGTCTGCAAATTCCTTGTCCTTAAAACCAACAATATAAATTCTTATTCTGTTTTGAGGTACACCATAATCGAATGAATTTAAAACATAGTAATTCGCAAAATAACCTGCTTGCTCTATTCTTTCTAAAATGTAGCTTAATGCTTTTTTATTTCTTGGGTCAACTAAACCTTTTACATTTTCAAAAATAAAAGCGTCTGGTTTTGATTGGTTTAAAAGAAATATGGTGTCGTTCCAAAGTTGTCCTCTGTCATCGTCAAAGCCTAAATTTCGTCCTGCAATAGACCAACTTTGACAAGGAACTCCTGCCGTCAAAATGTTATGTTGTGGCAGTTCCTTAATTTTTGTAATGTCGCCTAAATTCTTTTCGTTGGGTTCGTTTGAGTTCGCACAATATGCAGTTACAGCATCTGTACTGATTTCGCTAAAATGTAGACATTCGCCTCCATTTTTTTCGAGAGCCATTCTGAAACCACCGATACCTGAAAATAGGTCAATAAATGTAAATTTTGTTTTTCCCATTTTTGCCTATTTAAGTGGTGAGTCTTCAAAGTTTTTTGGTGGTTCAATTTCCAAAAACTCTCTGTAAATGCGTTCTCTATATTCTTTTCCGAGTTTGTTTACTTCGGAAATAAAGGTTTTGTAAGTGCCTTCGCCACCTATTAAGTCCCAAAACTCATTTCCAATTAAAACAGATTCGTCTTCGTGCATATTGAACCAACGCATTGGGAAAGTCCACTTGTAATCTTTTTTCTTTCCATAAGGATTGTACACAAGTGCATAATAAGCAAAATCTACTTGCGTTGGGTTCATTGCTAAAAGTTTCAACATTTTTTCTTTGCTTACTTTCGTTTGGTCGCTGTTTGGCAATGGTGCTTTTATTTCAAAAGCATATTTTGTGTTGGTTTCTTCGTTGTGAATAAATATGTCGCAGGTAACACTAACAGGAATTGGTTTTCCACCTCCTTTAAGTATGTAGTCAAGTTCTTCTTTCCAATTTGGTTTTACTTTCAGTTTGCCTTTTGGATTATGTTCAAGTCTGTTTAAAACTTCTTGTATTCGCCTTAAACTTTCACTTCCAACTGTTCCATTTACGCTGTGTCCTAATGAGCAATTTCCGTGTGCTTCAATGGCAACAACTTGTGCTAATTTTTCCCAAACTCCACCAAATGGTGTTACAAATCGTCTCTCAAAATGCGAACCTTTAAAAATTTCGTCAGGTACTAATGCTGCATAAAGTGGTTTTGCTGAATGGTGTGCTTCTTTTATAAATGGGTCTTTTATGAGTACATTATTCATAACTCTATCCATCATAGTTGAAACTACGTTTTTTATGGCTTCTGCAACTCGTTTTTTCTTACTCATAACTTATCTGTTGTCAAGCGATAAATTTACAAAAATTATCTTGAAGTTTTAGGAATGTGTCGAATGTTTGGGTCTCGCTACGCTTGCAGGTAACTGCGCTAATCTGCAATATCTGCGAGAGACATTTTATTAAATCTGCGAGAGACATTTTACCCGTAATTTTCTGCTAATTGTAGCTTTTTAATTCTTGCTACAATAGCACCTTTGGTACGTTTAAAATGTTTAATCATTTCGGTAATGTCTTTGCCTTTACAAAACATCTCAGTTAGTTCTTCATCAAGTTCAGCCGTCCAAGGTTGGTAAGCGCCTTTATGTTCTTCTCTCACTAATTCAACTGAATAAGTTTTGCCTTTGGTGCTAGCAATATGAGGCGTTTTTTTAGTGTTTTGCACTTTGGCTTTTTGCTTGTCTTCTGCCAATATTTTAGGTATTACATGTATTTGCGCCGCAGGCGGAAAATCAATAGGCATCAACTCTTCAGGTATGTGTAGCGCATGTTTGGCTCGTGTAATAGCAACGTACAATAGGTTAATTTCTTCGTTGAGTTTGGTTTTATTAAGGGCTTCTTTTTTAGTATCGGCTAAGGTTTTTTCTAGCTTTTCTTCGTTAATAAAATCGTTGGCTAAATGAATAATATCGTATTCCATGCCTTTGCAACGGTGCACTGTTGAGAAAATAATATCGGCTTTTTCTTTTTCATCGTTTGGTACGTGCTTGTCTTTTATGGCTTTAATAATGCTAGGTATTTCATTGCCATATTTTTTCACTATTTCTACCATCATGCTTAGTTGCATGTCTTCGGTTTTTTCAATGTACTCTTTCAGTTCATCCATGTCTTTCATAGCCTTAATTAAATTGTCTTTAATTAAGTAACGCTTGCCATTTTGCAGGTTCAGTACATCGTACAGCGAAGCACCTTCATCTGCATAAGTGTAAGAATTAATGTTGCCCTCGAAGTAAATATGTTTGATGTTTTTCTTCTCAGTTACGTACTCAATGGCTTTTAGTAATAAGCCCAAATTGGTTCTTGCTATTACCGCTACAGTTGCTTGCGTTTTGCATTTGCCTTTACCATTAATGGTTACAGGTTTGTGTGTAGCAAATTGCTCTTTCCATTGCAATACATCTACTGCTAAGTCTGCAATTGGCTGCGCAAAACGAAAACTGGTAGATAGATGATAGGTTGTAAAATCGGCTTTTTCAAGTGAGTTTACTGCATAGCGCCAACCATAAATTTGCTGGTGCGTATCACCTACAATCACTTTGGTAGCAGGTTGCTGTAAAAAAATAGCCAACATAGCTGGCGAAGCATCTTGGCCTTCATCAAACAGTAAATAATCGTAACCAAGTTGTGGATTTGCCAACTGAAATTTTTTCAGGTAAAAGTCATGGGTAATTTCAATTTCAGCTTTATCCATTTTGCCCAAAACAATTCTTGCTTGGTTTTCTATGTATTGATAATTGGCGGCTACAAATTTTCTTGCCACAGGGTCGGTAACAATATCAAGATAATTGAGTTCTTGCACCTTGTGTTTATCGCTATTGCAGAAGTAAGCAATAAATTTATTGATGTGATTGGCAATAATATATTCTGCATGTTTTTCGCCGGTGGCTTTTAAGCTAAGTAGTTCAACTATTTCGTTTGTTTTGTAGCCTTGCGCTTTTACTTTGTAATTGCTTCGGTACACAATGTGTTTAAAAGCCAATGAATGTGCGGTTTCTACGGTTACATTTGTTAGTCCTATTTCTGCAAATTTTTTTGTTGCTTCTAACTTTACAGATTTATTAAAGGCGAGGTATAAAATGCGACTAGTGGTAGGTTTGGCTTTAGCATAAGCAATAACAGTGGTTGTTTTGCCTGAACCTGCTACTGCATTTATTTTAATATTACCAGTTGCTTGAATAATGGCCGCTTGTTCTGCTGTTAATGTCATTTCATTTCAAAGAAAAGTCAATATTTTGAATTGGCAAAATGCACTACTTAGTACGTTATACAAATTTAAAAAATGGGAGAAAAAATGGTGAATGAGAAAGTTGAGGTTGAAAGCGTTTTCTACTTTCTTTAAAAATGAAGGCATATTGCCACGCAAATGCCCAGTTATTTTTAAAATATCATAAAGAGAAGAAGGTACATACCGATAGCTATCGGTAGAGTAACACAACCAAAGTAGTATAGTATTAACACAGATAGAACTAGCGATAAGTGATGTTTAAAAAATCGCCGGTTTTAGCATTGGCAATATTGGTTTTTATGGTGATGGCTTCGCCAAAAGCGATGATGTCAATTTCTTGATAGCTGCCAAAATACCTCGATGCGGTTACTACGCCTTTAAACGAAGGCTCGTTACTGTTGGTAATTATAAAATTATCTGGGCGTAAAAAAGTGTTGCTAGCAATAGCATCATCTTTTAAAATAGTGGCCAAAGAGGCCGCTAATTTGGTGCTGATGGTGTTGTATTTGCCAAATAAGCCTGCGGTGTAAGCATCGGTGGGCTGTGTGTAAATGTGGTAAGGTGTATCGTGCTGAATGATTTTTCCATTGTGCATTACGATAATATCATCGGCCCAAGAAAGCGTGTCAAGTGGGTCGTGTGAAATGATGATGCAAGAGATATTTAATTGCTCACTGAGGTCTAAGATAACGTCTTTTAAAACGTTTTTGTGAATCATGTCGAGGTTAGAAAATGGCTCGTCAAGCAGCAATAATCTTGGTGCAGATATAATGAGTTTTGCCAAAGCAACACGTTGTTTTTCGCCGCCGGACAGCTCGTCGGTACGTCTTTTTAATAAATGATCTATGCGACACATTTTGTACAAAGCCTTGGCATTTTCGTCTTTTTCGGCTTCTTGGTCCCACAAAGGATTGGCGTAAATAAGTACCTGTTCTACGGTTAAAAAATTGGGCAACTCAAACTGCTGAGATAAATAAGCAATGCCAGAATGGCCAGGAATTAATTTGTACAAAGGTCCCATTACTTTTTTGCCTTCAAATAGTATTGTACCGCTATCGGGCTGTTCTAAACCAGCTATAATTTTTAAAAGTGTCGATTTGCCAGAGCCGGTTTCGCCAGCAATGGCTATTTTTTGCCCAATAGCTTGCGTAAAATTGGCTTTCACTAATTCAAAGCCTTTTTTGTTTTTTTTAAAAATATCGGTAACGCATAAGAAACTCATGTGGCGAAATTAAAGTAATACGATGGTTAGTTATTAATGAACTATAATTATTATATTAGGATGAATTAATCTTGTTACCTCTTCTATTTTGCAAGGTATAGGCGTAAAAGACCATTAATTTATACACTTAATGTTAATATTTTCTGAAAATATGGCATTGTAGGTGCTATTAACATAATGTGTATTTGGCAGAATCTTTATTATTTAGTACCTTTGATTCAATAAAAATCTGCAAGATGAATTAAAATGATTTAAGAAAGTGGATTTTACCAAAAACAAAATACATAGATGAAGCCAAAAGAAGTGGTTGAGATTATTGAACCTAAAAAAATAATCGTTGGTAACAAAAAAGCACCAATAACAATAACAGAGTTTGTAGATTATGAAAGCGATGAATGTGCAAAAGTAAATGAAGTAGTTGCGGCATTGCTAGAAACATATCCAGATAAAGTTAATTTAAACATTCGTCATTTTCCTTTATTAAAAATTCACCAAAAAGCCCACAAAGCTGCCGAAGCTGCCATTGCAATAGGCCAAGAAGGTGGCGAATTATTGTGGGAAATGCATAAAGAATTGTTTAGAAACAGAAAGAATTTGGGCGTAATTAGCTTAAAATCTTACGCAAAAGACATTGGTACTACTAACAAGAAATTTTTAGAAGATATTATTAATGGCACATACGGTTGGACGGTTCAAGACGACCTTAACGAAGGTATAAAAATGGGTGTAACAACTGTGCCTACTTTCTTCATTAACGGTGTAATGTTTGATAAAGAACCAACGTTTAAAAACTTAAGTGCACATATTGCAAGCCTGTTTGGCAAAGGTGGCAACAAAAAGAAAGTTGACGATAAGAAAGCAAAAGCTACTTCGCTTAATTAACCGAGGTTGCTAGTTTAGAAATTGGCATCGCCTAAAAAACTTGAATCATTTTGAATAACAATTTTCAAAATGATTCAAGCTAAATTAACAAAAGATTACACAACCCAAGTATCCGTTTCTTTAGATAGAATGCATGAACCATGTAGTTATGAACCCGCCTTTAGGCGTTGGTTAGTACGAGAAATTGCGTAACAAAAACTAACTGTTGTTCAAGCAGTAGAACTTTTCAATTTTCATCATCAAAATGGGTTTTATTTTACGCTCTTGGCGTGAAAAATATGCTGCTTATTTGGTATTACCTTTACCCGAAATTAAGGCAGCAGCGCAACAACAATTGACCACTCTTAAGCAACAATTGGCAGCAGTAGATTTAATAAAACAAATGGTGCGAACACAAGTATGTGGTGCGAAAAATAAGTGGACATACCAGCATTTGGTGTCACTTAAAAAAAACTCTACAAACCAAACGAAATTGAGTAAACATACAGACAGTTTTTACAATAAATTTTCAGTTTTATACCCAGTGGTGGATATATTTTTAAAACCACAAAAGAGAAAATTATTTCAAGAAATTAATAATCTCCAATTTGGGCAACTACTTGAAATTGGCGTAGGAAATGGAACTCATTTGGAGTTTTATAAAACACATAAAGTAATTGGTATTGACACATCATTTAAGATGCTTGAAATTGCAAGAAAACAAAAAGAAGATAATGTTGAACTTGTGCAAATGAATGGCGAATCTCTTTTGTTTCAAGACCAAAGTTTTGATTACGTTGTTTTATCTCACGTTATTGCAGTGGTTGACAACCCTGAAAAACTATTAGAAGAAACATACAGAGTGCTTAAGCCAAATGGAAAAGTTTTTATTCTCAATCATTTCACACCAAAAAACTGGTTAAAACATATCGACAATTCACTTCAATTTGTTTCTAAAATATTTCATTTTAAATCAGTCTTTCATATCAATAATTTAACTGCAATAAATAAATTTACCCTTTTGAAAGAAATGAATTTTGGACAATTTTCATATTTTAAACTTTTAATTTACACCAAGGTGTGAAAAAGAATTATTGCTATATAGCTTTGTCCTTGTTGTTGAGCTTGTTTGTTTACTTATTTTACAGAACTGAAAAAACAGTAATTAATGAAATATTTATTTCCATTATTTCATTTGACAAATTTGCTGAACTGCGAAAAGAGATTACTAATATTTTGCCACTAAACGAACACATCATTTATTCTTTGCCTGAAGGCTTGTGGGTTTTCTGCATAACATTAACATCAAAACATTTGTTTTTAAAAGTTGGTAAGCTAGAAATCAATTTATTTTTTATCCCATTGGTATTTTCAATTGGTTTAGAATTATTCCAACTTCTTCATCTAACTAATGGACGTTTTGATTTTTGGGATATTGGTTTTTCTATATTGTTTTGGGCTGTTGCAAATTATTTAATAAACTATAAAAGCATTAGACAAAATATTTTACAACCATTCACTCTTAAAAGTTTCATCTGTTTATTAAGTTATCTAATTGTTTATTTAGCTCATGTATGGAAATAGTTGAACTACACGAAACAAAAAACTTCTTTGGTGGACTTGAAAACCTTTATATTATTCACATTAGCGATATTCATTTGTGGTACTCTACAAGTATTTTAAAGAGAATTGAATCAATAATGATAACCACTAATCACAATTTAATTATTTTAACAGGTGACTATTATGACTTACCAATAGGTACATACAATTTCGAGAATTTCCATGCAAAATTTCTAAAAGACATACAGTTATTTTTATTAAAGGCAATCACCACAAAATTTATGGAACTAAAATATCTAACTTGCTTTTAAATATTCCAAATTGTTTTTATTGGGTATTTGATGGGGTTTAATGGGGGCTTCACCCTTGCAAAAGGCAGGTGTAAGATGGCAAAAGGCTACTTGAACTTGGCAAAAGGCAGGTGTAAGATGGC
>JASGCX010000012.1:0-45242 GCA_030053925.1 Flavobacterium sp. | reverse complement strand
TAAAGGAAGGTTAAACATGACAGAAGGTTAGTTGTAGATGGCTAAAGGAAGGTGTGAGATGGCTAAAGGAAGGTTAAACATGACAGAAGGTTAGTTGTAGATGGCTAAAGGAAGGTGTAAGATGGCAAAAGGGGGGAGGTATTAATACCAAAAAAAGCCCCACAAAATTTGTGAGGCCTTCTTTTTTATTAATCATCCCAAAAAAAAACTATTTATTACCGCCACCTTGAGGGCAACCACCGCCTTGTCTCATTTTTGCTTGTTGCTCTAGCTGAAAACCATTACTTTTTTAGCCAAAGCATCGTCATTAAAACACTAGTAAGGCGTTATGCCATTGCTCCGTTCATTTTGGCTTGTCTTGCTTCATCGCCTAAACCTCTTAAACATCTTCTTGTTGGCACAAACTATCCTTGAACTGCTACCACAAAATCAATTTGCACATCTGTTAATTTTAAATCACGCTACACTGGCGCAAGTCTGTATCAAGGCAATGTGTGTGAGCCTACCTGTGCTAACTTTTTACTTAGTTACACAAAGTTAGTATTAAAGGATGAATTAACCAACTCGAACAGGTGAGAAATTTGCTTGAGTTGGTAAAACTAAGAAATTGTGGCTTAATACCTTAGTGAACGTGTAGCCGGTAAAACCATCTGATACCTTGTAAAATGCGTTTACTTTTTTAATAACGAATCATACTCTTGGGCTTCAATTTGCTTTTTTAACGCTTCACGCCTAATACCAAGTGCTTCAAACTGCTTTTTAAAAACGCTGTCTTTTAATACAGTTGAATCTGTAAATATTTTCGTGGCAATGTCTCTTACCGAATCGTCTATATGAGACAATTGCTCTTCTAAAGGTATTTCTTTTGCAGGTGCTACTTTGGGTGTGCTGTTGCAAGCAGCAAATGCAATAAGGGCTACTAGGCCAATTTTTTTCATGTTTTTTAGTTTTGATTATTTATTTTAAGCTCAATCCATTTTTTGTAAATACGGCTGCAATTGTTGGATTAATGTATCCATGTAACGCCAACGCTACTTTTAGTAAGTTTCCACGCTGGGTTAAAATGCATGATTTCTTGTGGCGATAAGTGAATATTATGGATGGCTAAACGTTTATTAATACTGTCAATTATAGCAGTATTAGGTTCTTGTGTTCGATATAGGAAACCAGCATTTTCTTCAATTGATTTACGTTTTATAGGCTCAAAACCTTTTAAACTAGTAGCGCCGTTTGTATAGGCATTATCGCTACAAGCTGCATAGGTAACAGGTTCTAACTGTTCGGCTATTTCTTTACCATTTGTAACAGCATCTACTATTAGGTTTGATACAACAGTAAGATGATTAGGTGCTACAAGAGGTAAACCCTTTGTTTTATTGCCATAACCAAATTTTATTGCTGGCATTGCAGCATTAACAATTGTATTAAAAGCTATCAAAGCATTATCAGCAGGGTAGTAACCGTTTAAAGGCGACCCCAAAAGTCCGCACATAACAACAATACCCGACTTTGATACATCTTTTGCACTCGCTTCTATGTTGGTAATATAATTATTGAAAACCGTTTGATTGGCGTTAATAATTCTAATGCCACCACTAGTACCTCTACCGGTTTTACCATCAAAATAATTACCGTACACAAAGCATTGTTGCCCGTGCCTTAGCACCATTTGTCCATCGTTGTTTACAAATGTGTTGAACCTGTAAATATTGTTCCAACTTTTATTACTAATTACTTCAGCTTCTAAGCGGTGGTCTTCAAAGTAGTTGTATTCTATAATGTTAAAGCCATTTGTAAAAGAAGTAAAGCTGTCGCCAATACGCATATCCTCACCACCATTATCGGTAGGTAATGTTCGGTAGCCAAAATAGTTGTGGTGAATATGATGATAGCTAGAAGGTGCGGTATTGCTACCATCTACATAACCTGCATCTTTTTTATAGCGTACTACTAAGTATGGTCCTTGATTGGTTTTGCCTTTAAAATAACAATGGTCTAATTGGTTGTAAGTGCCTTGCAAATTAATCCAGTTGTTGTTTACCATAACATTGGTAGGTGTGTAATTAATAACGGCACAATTGGTAATTCTACAATAATTTGCAGCCTCTGCAAATGTTAATACATCGCCCTTTAACAAGGTAGAAGTACCTTCAAATAAAAAGCCTTCTGCCTGCAAGTAATTTCCATTTACTATTAATTGCGAACTGCCTGTAAATACAACCTTACCAGCAGTTTCAGCCTTTAAAATAATGGGTTGATTAGTAGTGCCATTTACAGTAGTGCAAAAATTTACAACCACATCATTATAAGTACCATTTTTCCAAATAATCGCATCACCTGCTATAGCCTTTGCCAGTGCGGCTTTCAAGTTACTAGGGCTGCTTACAGTGAATTGCGCAGCCTTTGTAATAACTGTTATTGGTAAGAGGATTAGAATAATTAAATACTTCATTTCGATTTTTATTTGCTTAATAAAATTGCTACAGTTTAAGGTCCAATTCAAATGTAACATCGGGATGCCGTAGAAACGGCATGTAACGCAAGTACAGCTTGGCTTTAGCTGAATGTTTGTTACATAACTATTTCTTTACGAAAAGTAGGTACCGCCATTAATATCGATATTAGTACCAGTAATAAAACTACTTTCATCGCTAGCCAAATATGCCACTAAATCGGCTACTTCTTTAGCATAGCCTTGCCTACGTAAAGGTGTGCCATTAGCCACTGCGGTTCGTACTTCGGGCTTTGTAAATGTGTCATGAAAAGAAGTGGCAATCATGCCAGGATCCACTGCATTAACACGAATACCTTGTGGCCCAAGTTCTTTTGCCATAGCTCTTGTAAAAGTGGCTACAGCAGCTTTACCTGTTGCATAGGCCGATGCGCCAAAACCGCCACCATCGCGGCCTGCCTGCGATGAGAAGTTAATAATAGCACCGCCAGCAGGCATGTAAGGCACTACTTGCTTAGTAGTTAAAAACGCCGATTTCACATTTACATTCATCACAAAATCCCAGAAGTCTTCATCCATATCGGCCAATAATTTTCTTGCAACAAGGCCACCGGTTACATTTACCAGCACATGAATATCTGTACCAAAAGTTTGCTGTGTCATTTCTATCAAACGTGCTACATCATTAGCTTTCGTAACATCGGCTTTTACAGCAATTGCTTCGCCACCAGCAGCTTTTATCAAGGCAATTGTTTCATCTGCCAATGCGGTATTGCTTAAATAATTAACTACTACTTTAGCACCTTCGCTTGCCAATTTTAAAGAAACGGCTCTACCAATATCTCTAGCACCACCAGTTACTATTGCTACTTTGTTATTGAGTTTCATACTATAGAATTTATAAAGTAATGGATTGTTTTTTTGAAGTGATGAACATGATACTCAACCATGCCAATGGCACTAATACACTGCCTAAAATGAAGAAAGACACGTAACCTGTTTTGGTAATTAACGGTACAGATAACGTAGTAAACAAAGTACCTACAACTGCGGCGGTGCCGCCCATACCAGATACGATACCTACATTTTTACCGCTGAAATAATCTGATGGCAAGGTTTGTACATTGCCTATTAAAAATTGAAAACCAAACAGCGTTGCACTAATTAAGCCTATTGCCAAATTAATATGCTCTTTTAACGATTCTAAATAAAATGCAGTGGTAGCAAGCGATGCAAGCATAATAACACAACCTATTGTAAATGCTTGTTTACGTGCAGTAGCAGCATTGGTACCATGCTTAATTTTTTGCGAAGCGAAATAACCACCAAGCAAGCCACCAATAGCGGCAAACAAATAAGGCACCCATGCAAAAGCACCTACTTGCTTAATATCGAAATGAAATTGCTCTTTTAAAAATGTAGGTAGCCAGGTTACAAACAGCCACCAAACAGGGTCAATAAAAAAGCGAGACGATAAAATGCCCCAAGTATTTTTAAAGCGTAACAATTGCTTCCAAGTGTATGCTTGCGATTGCTGAGTTGCTGTAGGATTAAGCGTTACATCGCTCAAAATATGGGCTTGTTCATCTTCGGTAATCCATGGATGTTTATCGGGTGTAGATTTATTAATGAACAACCAAGGTATTACCCATAAAATACCCAGCCCGGCTATACCTACAAATGTAGCCCGCCACCCAAAAGCAATGTATAAGCCCGCTATAAAAGGCGCAGCTACAACAGCCCCTAAAGATGCACCTGCACCAAAAATACCTTGTGCAATACCACGCTCTTTTGCAGGAAACCACTCTGCATTGCTTTTGGTAGCGCCAGGCCAGTTACCAGCTTCGCTTAAACCTAGTAAAAACCTAAAAATACCAAACGATGATAAGCCTTTTGCAAAAGCATGTAGGGCAATAGAAATGCTCCAACCTACAATAGATACAGCCATGCCCAAACGTGTACCAATTGCATCCATCATTTTGCCCGTTAAGGTTTGCCCTAAAGCATAGGCAATCATAAAAAATGTAGTGATATAAGCCAAGGCATTTTTATTATCTACCTCGGCTATGCCAAACTCTTTATAAATGTATGGCCACATGATATTTATGGCACTTCTATCAATATAGTTGATAACTGTAGAAAGCCCTATCAATGCAATAATCCACCAACGTAAGCCTTTTATTTTCATCACTGTTTTAGTATAGTTTAAATGAAAAAATTGATTTTATAGTCATTCTATTTTTAGTTACTTACTTCAACACATTATTTACACTCAAAGCCTTAGCTGTAAAGCTTTTGTTATCACGGGTAGCAATATCATTATCAAGCACAGTGTTTACCTGAATTAGAAATTGAAACACGTACTTATCTAACTCGGCATCGTACACCATTTGAATGTGCCTACCAAAAATTGGATGGCTACCTACACCGAGCCGCCACTTGTTTGGTAGGGCGTTTCAATGGCATTTGCGCTAGGTGCTAGTACGCTATTAATTACCGTGTACGCATTACTTGCAGCATCTACTTGTAACACAGTTTGCGCTTGTAACTTGCATGTAAATACTACTGCCAGTAAAATACAAACCAACTATATGTTGCTATTTCTTTTCATTATTTAAAAGCATCTAAACTTTTTATAAACGCCATAATTGCATTGGTCATTTCTGTGTTTGTATCTTTTTCAAAGCCGCCATGCTTACCACCAGAAATGGTCATGAACTCACTTTTACAGGCCACTTCATCATACTTTTTTTTCAAGTCTACCGATTGTTGATATGGCACTGTTGGGTCTGCATCGCCATGTACAATAAATGTTGGTGGGCTAGTTTTTTTTACATAGTAAATTGGCGATACAGACTTAGCAAATGCTTCGTCTTTTGCTTTATCGCCAAGCCAGTTAGTGGCACTTTTGCTTCTGATGTTTGGTCCATAAGCCCAGTCCCAAACATCTGTAATACCATACTTGTCTATAATAGCTGCAATGGTGTAACCTTTCACATGTTTATACGCACCATCAAAGCGATTATCATTTTGTAACAACCCTGCCATCAATGCCAAATGCCCACCAGCACTGCCGCCCATTACTATTATTTTATTGGGGTCAATATTTAATTCTTTTGCGTGCTGCACTACGTATAAAATAGCCGCTCTTACATCTTCAACAGCAGCAGGTGCTTTGGCTTGCCCGGTTAATCGATATTCAATATTTGCCACTGCAAAACCCATTTTAAAAAAGGCTGCAAAACCGCCTTGTCCTTCTTTTACACCATGGTTCCAGCCGCCGCCATGAATATTAAATACAACTGGTGTAGGCCTTGCTGCTGTTGGGTTGTAATAAATATCTTCTCTGCCTTTCCAATCACCAATTTGGCTATACACGGCGTCAATCTTCTCTTCGTAACCTTTTGGATACACTACTTTTTTTACTACCGCAGTATCGGTTTGTGCCTGTGCAGTAAATGCTAGCATTGCGCTAAAAATGATGACTAACTTTTTCATGCGTTTTTATTTTATGGGTGATGGGTCATAGTCAATAGTCAATAGTCAATAGTCAATAGTTAATACCAGCAACCAGTAACCAGTAACCAGCAACTAGCAACCAGTAACCAGTAACCAGCAACTAGCAACCAGTAACCAGCAACTACTAACCAGTAACTGGCAACTACTTCAAGCTTGCTATTGGTTGCGGGTCCATATCGGTAAACTCTTTGTTTTCGCCTGCCATGCCCCATATAAAACCATAGCTTGCGGTGCCTACACCAAAATGCATACTCCATGGTGCAGAAATAGCGGCTTCGTTATTGGCTATAATCAAGTGCCTTGTTTCTTGAGGCTCGCCCATAAAATGCATTACTCGGTGGTCGGGATGTACATCGAAATAGAAATATGCTTCCATTCTTCGAGTATGTGTATGTGGCGGCACAGAGTTCCATACGCTACCTGCTTCTAACACCGTTAAACCCATTACTAACTGGCAACTTTGTGTACCATCGTTATGAATGTATTTGTAAATGGTACGCTTGTTAGATGTAGTAATATCGCCTAAGTGCACAGGTGAGGCTTGGGCCTTTGTGATACTTTTGTTTGGATAGCTGTGATGCGCTGGTAAGGAAAGCAAATAGAACATGGCAGGTTCATCTGCATTTATACTTGTAAAAGCTACGTGTTTAGTGCCTTTACCTAAGTACACACATTCAAGCTTCTCTATTGCAAAGTCAGCACCATCGGCAGTTACAGTACCTTTACCGCCAATATTAATGATGCCCATTTCTCTCCTCTCAAGAAAGAAATTAGCTTTTAATTCATCTTCATTTGGCAAACTAATAGCCGCAGTTGTAGGCACAACACCACCAATAATTAATCGGTCAAAATGAGAATACACCAATTCTATTTTGCCTGGCTGCATTAAGTTTTGAACTAGAAAATTATCACGCAATTGCTGCGTATTCATTGCGCTTGTTTCTTTTGGACTATTCTGAAATCGTACTTGCATAAAATTATTTATTGTTGTTTAGAAAAGATTTAAAAGAAGTTTATCGTAACTACCCTTAGTAGTTGTTTTAATAAAATCGAGGTATTTAGGATGTTTGTATTTGTTACCAGCATGAAGCAATAAAGGGTAAGCATCTGTTACTTGAAAGGGTTTTATTTCTGGGTAAGTCCACTCCTTTTGTTTGGTAATAAATGGTATTATCGCCTCAACACATTTTTTAAAAGATTTACCAGACGGTGTTTCAAGAGTCCAAAAATTAGTACTTGTTTGCTCAGATAGTTGAGCAACAATTGTAAAGGCATTCATAATAAATACCGAGTAATGCAAAGATGTTGTTCGCTGTAACTCTAATGGAAATAAGCCTTCATTATTTGCTTGCGCATCTAATCTTTTTGCAGTGGTACCAACTATTTCATTAGCCATAGTAGTATTACCTACATACAAAGCAATTGCCAATGCTTGTGCATCAAACCACACACCGTGGTTGTTATTTGCATCCATTTCATCCTTACCTATTTTGCTTGTGTTTAACCAATTTAAAAATTGTGAAAACCATTGCTTTAGTGCTGCATCTTTTTCATTAGTCCAATCTTTTGAACCTTTTAAAAGTGCCACACCATCTAGGGCAAAAATGAATTGCCTTGTATCTATAATACCTTCGGCCCTACCTTCTGTAACACCTTTTATAGCTTGGCCATAGTTTAGGTTTGGGTTCATTTTAGTAGCAGAATCAAGAAACCAAACTTGCAATAATTTACTAGCGTGCTTGGCATATTTTTCATCGTTAGAAAAATAATAGGCCAATGAAAGATTGTAGATATTCTCGCATAGTTTGGGCATATTCTCTTTATCGGGAAAGTTTTTTACTTCTGGATTTACCTCACCATCTTTTCTGATATAAGGCAAACCATTAGGAGTATTAGGATTAGGCCACCAATAAGGGCCAATGCTCATGTAGTCGTGTTTATTACCGCTTGGTGGTACATCTGTTTTATCCATTACACTTACTGGTTTATAAGTAAGCAATTGATTGGCAGTTTTTATGAGTGCATTATAAGCAGGTAACAAGGAGGTATCTTTTGACAATAACCTAGTTTTTTTTACAGCTAGTGCTTTAAAATCCAACTTGATTAAATCTGTATTAGACAACTTTACTTGCGTTTGTGATAGGCTTTTCAGGCAAATGCATATTGCGATAACCACACAAATTGTCACTTTACTTTTCATCATTGTTCTTGTGTATAATTTCTTAATGGTTTTTATTTTCTTTTAATTGGCACAACTGCAATGGCTTCAATTTCAATTAATGTATCTTTTGCTGCCAATGTAGGCACGCCTATAACAGTGCTTGCTGCATATTGGTTTCGTCTAGTATTTTTTTACCTACTTTTCTAAATACTTCTATATTTTCAGGCTGGTAATTAACAATGTAAGTGTTCATCTTTACAATATCTTTTAGGCTAGCACTAGCTGCTTCAAACACTGCTTTTATATTGGCAAATGTTGCCTTTGTTTGCACTTCTAAATTGCTTCCATTGCCTGTTAAACCAGCTATATAAATTGTTTTAACACCGCTAGATAGTACTAACAAAGCATTAGAATAACCAAGCCCTGCATGAATAAATAATGTACTAGCTGTTATGGCCACTGTATGGTTACAGGAGCCGATGATTGACCATCCAATAAATATGATAGCTAGTTTTTTGATTGATTCTTATTTAATCGCCATCGGAATTATTTACGTCCTTCTTTTTCTTTTTTTCTTTTTGTTTTTCCTCTACTGGTTGGCCATTTTTTTTGGCTTCCCTTGCTTTAATTTTTGCACCATGCCTACCGCTACCATCGGCATCATCTACAATACCACCGGCAGGGTTTAGCTTTTCTAACACCAGTTTTAAACGATCATGTGCTTCTTTGGCCTCTGCATTATTCTGATAATCTGTTATCAATTTTTCTTGAAAAGGAGCATTACTCATATCAAACAATTCGTCTTCTCTAGTTAATTTCCATTTAGCATCACGCACATACCATTTATTGCCTAGTTCGCAAAAAATCCACTCACGGGGCTTGCCTTGTTTTCCTAGTAATTGCGGTAAAAAACTACTACCATCTACTACATTTTTTGTAGGTAATTGTGCACCAGCAACGTCGGCAAAAGTTGGTAGTAAATCACTAGCATCAATTAAAGTTTTGGTTACTTGATTAGGTGCAATTACGCCAGGCCAGTTAGCTATTGTAGGCACCAATGCACCACATTCTAGCATTTCTCCTTTTTTACCAGAAAGTGGTTTACCGCCAATGGTGCCACGCTTTGCGTAAGGGCCAGCAGTACCATTATCGCCCATAAAAACAATTAAAGTATTTTTGCGCAATTTTAAACTATCTAAGGTTTTTAAAAGTTTGCCAACTAGTTTATCCATATATGCCAAGTTATCGGCATAAAAATCGCTTCCTGGTTTACTATCGGGTGTTGCTAAAATTTGGCCATGAACTTGTACTAACGAGTAGTATAAAAAAAATGGTTTGTTTTTGTTAGCAGAAATCCAATTTACCAAGTGATTGTGCATTACATCGGGCATATAATTTTTGCCCAACTCTTTGTCTACACCGTTTTCGGTATATATTTCTGCTTTAGCTTTTTCTTTGCTCCAAAACACACCACTACCTTTAAAGCGTATGTAATCATCAAAACCAAAATCAGATGGGTTGAGGGGCAACTGCCCCCATTTTCCTGTCATAGAAGTTACGTATCCTTGCTGCTTTAATACCGAAGGAATCATAACCTCATTCTCGGGTTTTATATTGCCGCACATATCTTGGTTTACAGCACCTGTTCTAAAGGCATAACGCCCTGTAAGAATTAAAGCTCTTGAAGGCCCGCAAAGTGGTGCAGTATAAGCATGTTTAAACAACATACCACTTTTGGCCAAGCCGTCAATAATAGGTGTTCGGTTACTATCCGAGCCATATACACTTAGGTCACCAATACCCAAATCATCTGCAAGTATGTAAATAATATTAGGCTTTGCAGGTAATTTAGGCTGCTGCGCTGCAAGTTGTTTTTTAGGCTTTGCTACTTGTGCAGTTACACCGATACAAAGCATGGTAGCGGGCAAAAAAAGCAATACTGTAAATGTCTTCATTATCTATCTTTTAATTTCAATTATTAGAAACACATCTAAATCCAAGATGCTCCATACCAGAATCTGCCGAACTTTTCATTCTAGCAGCTACCCTGTAACCACTACAATAAGATTCGTTGCATAAAAATGAGCCGCCTCTCATCACACGTTTTGGCACGGTAGGTTCATCGGGGTCGAAACTTTTTAAAGGGCCTTTAGGATTATTAACCACCTTAACACTTGCCAAAGCACTGTAGTATTTATGATTGTACAAGTCAAAACACCATTCCCATACATTACCCGCCATGTCGTATAAACCATAGCCATTTGGTGCAAATGATTTTACAGGTGCTGCGCCATAGAAGCCATCTGTGGTGTTGTTTTTATAAGGAAAACTGCCTTGCCAAAAATTACATCTAGCACTGCCAGAATCAACTTGTGCATTTCCCCAACTGTAAACATTTTTTTCGGCACCGCCTCTTGCTGCGTATTCCCATTCTGCCTCGGTAGGCAATCGCTTGCCTGCCCACTTGCAATAAGCATTTGCATCGTCCCAGCTAATGTGTACAACAGGGTAATTCTCTTTGCCAATAATATTGCTACCTGGTCCTTTAGGATATTTCCAACAAGCGCCGTGCAGCCACTGCCACCATTGGCTATAATCTTGTAGGTTTACCTCGCCGCTTGTGGGTACAAATACAAGCGAAGCCGCTTTTAGCATTTCAGGTGCAGGCTTTGGTGTATTTAAGGGTAATTGTTTTTTAAGTTCTTGCCATTTAATATCTTTTTCGGCGGTAGTTATATAGCCTGTAGCTTTTACAAATGCAGCAAACTGCTGGTTGGTAACTTCTGTTGCATCCATATAAAAACTAGTTACTTGTACTGCATGTTTAGGAAATTCATCTTGCCTAGCTTGTTCATTATCGCCTCCCATCATAAATGTTCCACCTTTAATAAACACCATACCATCATGCTTTTTATCGCTTATAGGTTTGGTAGTTTTTGCTATGGCAGTAGTGTTTATGGTTTTAGAAATGCCATATCTATTGGGAATATTTGAGGTACAGCACGATTTTTTACAAGTATCGGCTTTTGAAACATTTGTACTTTTTGCTACTTTTTTAGTTTGTGCATTTATCTGCACAGTAACTACAACAAGCAAACAAATTATATTTATCAATCTTATTCTCATCGGCTTCTTTTAAGCACTCATTAGTTTTGTACAATCAATTTAATATTTTTCACGTTATCGCCAGCAACAATTTGAACATGGTACAAGCCATTTTGTAAGTGTGAAATATTGCTAGAGAATATTGTAAATGGAGCATTTGATGGTTGATAGTAGGTTTGATATTTAACAACCCTACCATTTGCAAGTATTAAACCATCACCAGAACTGGCATTATTAATAGCTGTTTGCAAAGCATTTACCGATGTAACAGATACCGTTTTGGCATGTACCATAAGGCTAAAAAAAATAAAAGCCATAGGTATTATTAAGCGCTTAAACAATAAAGATGTTTTAGTCATTTACTTTTCTTGAGATTTTAAAAACGCAAGCATTTTTACGTGTAATTCATTGGCTACCGTTTCATACTTTTTATCGTTTGCTACATTTACAGTTTCTAGTGGGTCTTTTTTATAGTCGTATAGTTCTGTGCCTATCAATAATTGTTTATTAAATGGCTGTGTACTTCTAAATCCATTTCTTAACCAAACTGTATAGCGATATTGGGCTGTACGAATAGAATACCCCATTGCATTAGCATCTGCTTTACTTAATTTCTCGCCCTCTACTGTTGCATTGCTTCTAGGATATTGGCTTACAGAATATTCTTTTACTAGGGCTGTCGAATTCTTCATAAGGGGTACAAGACTAGTACCATCTAATTGTTGAGGTATTTTAAGTTTTGCTAAATGGCAAATGGTTGGAAAAATATCAACATGCTCTGTTTGAGATTTAGTTGTAGATGGCTTAAAACCAGGTGCTGCAATAATTAAAGGTGCACGTGTAGCCTCTTCAAAATTGGTGTGCTTGCACCAGATATTATGGTCGCCTAAATGCCAGCCATGATCACCCCAAAGTACAATGATGGTATTTTTTGTAAGCCCTAAAGAATCTAAGGCATCTAGCAAAACGCCAACATTAGCATCGGTATAAGAAACGGCAGCATAGTAACCATGAATTAGTTCTAATTGCTTATCTTTTGGCAATGTGATGCCGTAAGGTTTTTGGTGGGTAAACTCGGTTAAAGGCGGAATGTCGGTATAGCCTCTTATTTCACCTGCATTGTGGTAAGCTATATCTACTGGGTTTTTATTTTGCTCTTGAAATTTTGCCAAAGGCATATCTTCTCTTTTGTACAAATCCCAATATTTTTTTGGGGCCACAAAAGGTAAATGTGGCTTTGCAATACCTACTGCAAAAAAGAAAGGCTGGTTAGTTTTACTCAATTTTGCAAGAATCTCTTTTGCCTGCAACATGTTGGCACCATCGTTATACGCATTATTAGGTACATCTACACATTCGGTTGTTGGTTTCATTTTAGTACTAGCATATTCGTTGGCTTCGGCTTTTGTTTTACCAATTGCAAATGCTTCTTTAAGGGCAATCTCAATAGCCGCTTTGGTTTCTTTTTTCTGATAACGTTCTAATGCAGGCTCGCCATAACCAGCGGCATAATATTTTTTATCGGTTTTATAATAAGGAACGCTCCAACTTGGCTTATCAATATCTTTATCTACACATCTAGGATCGTACACTTTACCAATACCTTGTGTTGAATAACCTTGACTAGCGAAGTATTGTGGTAAACTAAGTATATCGGGATTAACATCACGCATCTTGGTTTTTAAATCCCACACTTGGGTATAATCTGGTCTCTTACCAGTCATTACACTAGCACGAGTAGGGCCACATACTGCTTGCTGTACATAGTTACGCATAAACACGGTACCCATTTTTGCCAATCTATCTATATTGGGAGTTTTTATTTGGGTATTACCGTAGCAACCAAGTATTGGTTTTAAATCATCAATAGCTATAAAAAGCACATTGGGCTTTTCTTTTTGCTGTGCAAAAGCACTACCACCCAATACCATAACGAGTATAAATGCACTTACTTTTTTCATACGTATTTGAATGTTTATAGCCTAATAATTAAGCCTTTGTAATTGCAATTATTTAGCTGCCGCTACAAAGTTTTTAGGTTGTGTACTTAAATATGCAATCACTTTATCTTTTAGTGCTTTACTTATACTGGCATAAGCTTTAACATTGGCTACGTTTATTTTTTCTAACGGATCTTTTACGTAATCATACATTTCAGCGGCATAAACTCTTGCTTCGGTAAACGGTTCTTCGCTGGTGTATTTATTGTTAAGCCATAATGTATAGCGATACTTATCTGTTCTTATACTGTAGCCCATTAGCTTTCCATTAGCATAACCTAGTTTTTTAACTTCACCAGGTTTTATATTTCTTGGATATTGGCTTACAGCAAATTCTTTTATTACTGCTTTATTATTTTGCATTATCGGCTTTAAACTTTGGCCTTGTAATGTTTTAGGAATTTCTAGGCCAGCGAGGTTTACAATTGTTGGAAAAATATCTACGTGTTCTGTTAATGAAGTGGTTTTACCGGCTTTGTAGCCTGGTGCAGCAACAATTAATGGTGAGCGGGTAGCTTGTTCAAAATTTGTGTGCTTGCCCCATATATCGTGATCGCCTAAATGCCAACCATGATCACCCCATAAAACAATAATGGTATTTTTTAAAGTACCCAAAGAGTCAAGGGTATTTAGTAGTACACCTACTTGGGCATCTACATAAGAAACGGCCGCATAGTAACCATGTAATAATTCTTCTTGTTTTTCTGGTTTTAAACCAGCACGTAAATCATCTTTAGTAAAAGTTGTGAACGCTTGTATGTCTGAGTAATTGCGTAATTCGCCCGATGTTTCATAAGCCACAAACACTTCGTTTTCTGCATGTTGCTGAAACTGGGCCATTGGCATGTTTTCTCTTTTATACAAATCCCAATATTTTTTAGGTGCTACAAAAGGCAAATGCGGTTTATGAAATCCAACTGCCAAAAAAAATGGCTTTTCAGCTTTTGTTAATGCTATCAGTTGCGCTTTACCAATATTAGCACTAGTACCATCTTCATAAGCATTGTCTGGCAAGTTTAAACACTCAGTTGCAGGGCCACGTTTACCACTACCTAACGATTCGGCATCATCACTAACATTCTCACTTTTTGGATTGTCTTTAATGCCTTTACCATTTGATGTAAGTGCGTTTTTAATGTCTATCGATTGGTAATGTTTTAACGCAGGTAGGCCAAGGTCATTTGCATAATCGGCAGCAGTTGCTTTAAAAAAAGGTATTGACCAAGATGGTGCGTCCGATTTTTTATCTACACAGCTTGGGTGATAAATTTTACCTACACCTGCAGTGGTATAGCCTTGTGATATAAGATATTGTGGCAGCGAAATAATATCTGGATTTACATCACGCATTTTGGTTTTTAAATCCCACACTTTTGTGTGGTCTGGTCTCATACCAGTCATTACACTAGCACGAGTTGGGCCACAAACAGCCTGTTGACAATAGTTACTTAAAAATACAGTGCCCATTTTTGCGAGCCTATCAATATTTGGCGTTTTAACTAGTGTATTTCCGTAGCAACCAAGTATTGGTTTTAAGTCGTCAATAGCTATAAATAAAACGTTAGGTTTTGATGCCGCATTTTTATCTACATTTTGTTGTGCCTGAGAGGCAAATGGCATTAGTGCCAACGATGTAACAAAAAGGCAAAGTATTTTTTTCATTGTAAATTATTTATAAAACGTTATTAATGATTTAGAATTTGTTTAGTACTTGCCGCAACTTCTTTTAATAATAAAGGATATGCTGGCTCTGCCATTCCACCATGGTCAAATCCTTGTAACTCGTATAAAGTAGTGTGCTTATTGCCTGTTAATTTCATCATTCGCAACAAGTAGGCATTTTCCTCGTATCGGCCAAGTAATTCGAGTTCTCTATCGCCTGTTATCAATAGCATTTTAGGTGCATCTTCACGTACAAAAAATAGTGGTGCATACTTATCAATAATGGGCTGTGTGTTTTTAATGCCTAACTCTTTTCTAATAGTAAAGTGCGTAATTGCTTGCCCACTAAATGGTATAATGCCTGCAATGTTGTTTGCATCAATTTCGTATTTTTTCAAGTAACTTTTATCAAGGGTAATCATCATTGCTAAATAGCCGCCGGCAGAATGTCCCGATACAAAAATCAATTTTGTATTACCACCATACTTAGCAACATTTTTAAACACCCAAGCTACTGCTGCGGCTGCATCTTCAATATATGCGGGTGCAGTAGCTTTTGGCGATAACCGATACTCTACACCTACCACCGCATACCCTTTATTGGTTAATGCTTTTGGTATTTGCTTTTGCCCGCCAGTTAAACTACCGCCATGAAACCAAACAATTGTTGCAAAATCTTTTACGTTTGTGGGATAATAAATATCAAGTTTACACTGGCTTGCTATGTAAGTATTTTTTGCAGCAACATCGTTGTTGTAGTAACTAATGTCAGGCTCTGTTTTGTACAATTGCTGTGCATTTGCAAAAACAGAAACCAATAACATCAAAAAAAATATGCCTCTTTTCATTCTAATTTTTTTGGCTCAATCAATTATAAAATTCCATTCCCAAAATCTGCACGCTTATTAGTTAATTGCTTATGGTATTATAACCAAATCAATGGATTTCTAACAGGCAAGTTTCTTATCACTTCATCATTAGTAGGAAAGTGATTCAAACGCTTCCATTCTTTTAACCAATTATTATTGTTGAATTGAAAATAACCGAATAATAAAGAGGGCTGTGCAACTGGCCAATCGTTCCAAAACATCACATCTTTTGGGTAGCTCCAAGATGCCTTGTTTGCAATAAATGGGAACATGAAATTTATTGCGTTTTTGATACTTCTACCATCAGTAAGTTTAAAGCTCCATAGATTATTTTTTGGGGTAGATAATACTTGACAAATGGTTGTCATTGCATCTAAATTAAACAGCGAATAACCGTAAGGTTTTGTACGTTTTAACTCTAAAGGAAAGCTGCCATCTATTGCCATTTGATTGGGCAATAAAATATTTGTAAACCTAGAGCTACAATCGTTTAGTAACGAATCGTTACCTACTAGTTTAGCAAACACTGCCACTTGCATTACCCAACAAGTTGCATGGTTATTTTTTGCATCTCTTTCTTCTACGCCATAGGGGTGTGTGGTTACCCATTTTAAGTATTGTGCAAACCAATTTTTAATTTTTTGCAAGGCAACCACATCTACCAATTTAGCCTTTTGCATCACGTTTACAGCTTGTGCAACTTCTACCATTTGTATCATATCTATTACACCAATACTTCTACCAGTAGCCTTACCTTTTATAGCTTGTGCGTACAATAAAGATGGGTTCATTAATGTTGCCGTATCTATAAACCATGCTTTTAAATGCTTGAAAGCATGCTGCACATAAACTTCTTTTTTAGTAACACAATAGGCCGAAGCAAGTGTACCTAGTATTTGGCTAAAGCGAATCATCGCTTTTCTATGGGCTACAAAATTGTTAGGATTTGTTTGGCCATCTTTTTGAATATAGGCACCATTAATATCATTAGGATTTGGCCACCAATAATCGCCTTCCGAATAAAAATCATGCACAGTACCAGCCGACCGTATAGAGCGGTCGGCGGTAATTGTGATGGGGGGTTCTAACAGATATAAATTAGCTTTTACTAAAACTTGCTTTTGAAGCACCGCCTTTATTGCATAATGCTGTACATGTTTGCATTTTGCACCCATATTGGCTAGTAACATAATGATTATTAAAGACGGTTTCAACATCAACGCTTAATTAATTAGTACCCAGGATTTTGTGGTATCACAATTCTTGTATTGTTATCAATTTCTCTTTGTGGTATTGGTAGCAACATTCTTTGTGGTGTAACAAATGCCTGCATTTGAGCCAGCGTTAGTGTTGGTGCAGGATAACCAATATAATGCAATGGATACATAATTGCAAAGTGATTACTAATTACTTGTTCTATAGCCAATGTTGGTGTAGTGTAAGTTACATTTTGTCTTTGAAGGTCAAAGAAGCGTTGATTTTCTAGTGCTAACTCCCATCTTCTTTCGTTAGACAATGCTGTTTCAAATAAAGCAGTTGTAGTAATAGTAAGAGGATCTATTGGTGCAAGTTTGGCTCTTGTTCTTATTTGATTAATTAAGCCAATTGAAGCTGCTGAATTTCCTTGGGCCTCGGCTAACATTAATACAACATCGGCAAACCTTAGTACCATCCAATCGTTTTCTGCATCATTGGCAATGGCAGGGCTTGATATAAGCTTTGCAGGGTATAAAACGCCACCAGTGTATGTACCAATACTTGCTACTTTTCTTGGGTCGCCAATTGCTAATGCTGCCGATGCCGATGTAGCAGTTGCTGCAAGTGATAGCGTTAAAATATTACCACTTATAGTTGCTACAGTAGTGCCAGCAGCTATTTGGGTTCCTGTAACAAACATTCCAGGAAGAATATTGGTGTTGGCTGCTGCCAATACCACCCTTGCAGAATCTTTTTTTACCGATGCTCCAGTTAAACTGATTGAAAAATAAGAATTGTTTAATTCATTAGAAGGGAAATCATACCCCTTTCCATCTCCATTTGCAATAGCTGCACCACTGTTTGTAGGAGCAAATAAATTTGGTAATGTAGAACCTAAACCAATACCACCACCTTTGAAACGAATGGCAAATAAAATCTCAGCATTCATTTCGTTTGTAATAGAAAATACACTTGAATAAGAGGGTAATAAACTATAACCACTATTTGTAATTATATCTTGCAATAGTGGTATTGCATCGGTTTTACGATTAAGTGTTAAATAAACTTTTGCTAACAAAGCCTTTGCACTCCAACTATTTGCTCTTCCTAAATTGGCTGATGTAGCGGCATATTTTGCTGTACTTCCAAATGCAACAGCATTTTGTAAATCTGCTACTATTAATTTATAAATTTCAGCCGTAGTTGTTCTATTAACAGACTTTGCAGTTTCTGGATCAATGGGTTCGTGTACTAAAAAAACACCTCCATATAAACGCACTAAATTAAAATAATGGTATGCTCTAATAAAGCAAGCCTCTGCAGCTAGTTTCTTTTTATCAGCATCTGTAACCGAAATTGTTATTGGATCATAAGACAAAGTGCCTGCTGTTTCGGAATAATTAACACCTAAACTGTTTAAAACAAAATTTACATTTCTAATATTATAGTAGGTGTTAAGCCAATAACTATAGTTTCCTTGATGTGATGTACTTGGAAAAAACATGTCCAAATCGCTTAAATCTCTATTTACAACAGAAGTACTGGATCTAGAACCTTGTATTACATTATCGCTTCTTAGCTCTGTTAATGTCCACTCATCTATTAATGGTTTTTGCATACCATTATAACAGCCAGTTAATGCTACACTTAACTCACTTAAATTAGAATAATAAGTTGCAGAATTTATGCTTGATACAGGTGTAAGGTCAATTATTTTAGTACAACCACCCAAGGCAATTGCTAGAAACAATGTTATATATTTTATGAATTTCATGATAATTGTTTTGAAGATTAAAAGTCAATATCAACACCAAATACAAAAGTTCTTTGAATAGGAAAACTTCCTCTTTGGTAACCATCCAACAAGGCTGAGGAATAAGGCCCAGTTTGTGCCCTTCCCTCTGGATTTAATGCTCTAAAACCGCTTGCTGTGTGAAAGAATAAATTTTGTGCAGAAGCATATACTCTAAGAGAATTTAATTTTACAAACTTAGATACAGCCGCAGGTAGTTTATAACCAATATTTATTTCACGCAATGAAAAATAAGAAGCATCTTCTACTACATAATCCGTCAACATCCAGTTAAAACCTACTGTTGAATATGGCGTTTTACCATCTCCAGGATTATTAGGGCTTACCCAACGATTTTGGTTATAAGCAGTAACTTTTCTTTTAGATTCGTTGTAGTTTGGATCTCCATTAATTACGTTGCCACCCTGTACACCTTGCAATGTAAAACTTGCATCAAAGGCTTTGTAGGAAAATGTATTGGTGATGCCCCAAGTAAATTTTGGATAAGGGGTACCAATTATGGTTCTATCGTTATTATCAATTACATTATCGCCATTTACATCAACAATCTTTAACCCTCCAGGAATAAATACATTACTTAAACTACTAGTTAAGCCTTTTGCAATAGCAGCATCAATATCGGACCGGGAAAGCCAAACACCATCTGTTTTAAAACCTAAAAACTGTATTAAAGGATCACCAACCCTGTTTTGATATACTTCGCCTCTTTCACCAGAATTATGTAAATATGCTTCTTTACCAAGTTCTAAAATTTCATTTTTATTGGTAGATAAATTGGCTGAAGTACTCCATTTAAAGTTTCTAGTTATCACGTTGGTGGTAGATAATTCAAACTCAACCCCTTTATTTTTAAGGCTGCCAATATTGTTATAATATTGAGTTACACCTGCAAAAGCTTGAACAGATTGTTGCAAAAGCAAACGCTCTGTTTTAGATGTATAAGCATCAACAGATAGGCTAATTCTATTTTTAAGCACAGTAATATCTACACCAAAGTTGGTTTGAAAAGTACGCTCCCATGTAACCGTAGGATTGGCAATATTGGTGGTTGAAGTTACTTGGCCGTTGCTCAATACGCCAGTACCTGCACCAAAAGAATAGTTGCCAGTGCTTAACAAATCCAAGTAAGCAAAATCTGATGTTCTATTATTACCAGTAGCACCATAGCTACCCCTAAACTTTAGGCGATTAAGCCATTTTACATTTTCCAAAAACTTTTCTTGTGTTGGCACCCAACCTACCGATACAGAAGGAAAAGTACCCCATTTGTTTCCTGGTGCGAAGTAAGAACTACCATCTGTACGAAAACTAACTGATAGTAAATACTTATTCTTAAAATCGTAGCTTACCCTGCCTAAATACGATATCAAGCCTATTTGTACTTTGGTGCCAGATGTGCCACTTTTATCTATAGATGAAGCGTTGTTTAATGTTCTTATATCGTCGCTTGGAAAATCTAATCCTGTTGTTTGGTCTTTGTTAATGGTAGTTTTTTGAGCTGTAAAACCACCCAATACATTGATGGAATGATCTTTAAATGTTTTTTTATAGGTAAACGTGTTTTCTGTAAGTAAATCAATATTAGTTCCAGTTGAAAATACACCTTTACTTACAACGCCATCGGCTTGTGCGTTTTTAACTGAGTAATTTAAGCCTGTAGAATAATTTACATAAAGGCTTGCCAAAGATTTAAAATCTAGTCCTGGCAAAATATTAATTCCTAAATCTGCCGAACTTTGAACCCTATATTCACTAGCGTTAATGTCTTGGTTTAGTACCGATGATTTAGGATTGTTTTGAGCCGATCCAAAAGGGTCAGAAACAGTTCCTGGCGCCCACGTACTACCATCAGGCATTTTACCAGAATAAATGATATTGGTAAAATGCCTTGGTTGTGCAAAATCACCTGGTCTAATACCCGCCCACTGAGCAACAGTGTTTACAGTGGCAGCAGTTAAATTATTGTGGTAAACAGGTAAAAAGGTTGGATACCTATAGAAATTGGTAAAATTTTCAGAAGGCGTTTCTTTTCTGCTAAATGATGGATTAAGGTTTAATGAAAGCTTTACTTTTTTGCTTAACTGCATATCAATTTTTGTTCTCAAAGTTGCTCTTTCAAAATCGCTTTTATTCATCATTCCTTCGTCTCTTTGATAGCTACCAGAGATAAAATATTTTACTTCTTTTTTGCCACCAGAAACACTTAATTGTGCGTTCTGAAATAAACCTGGACGTAAAGATTCACTTTGCCAATCTGTTCCCTGACCATCTCTCATAGTTTGCTCAATTACATACTCGGCTCTTTCGCCTGCTGTAACCAAATTACCTTTGTTGTTACCAAATGCAGTTCTTTGAGCGGTAGTAAAACCCACACAATAAGCTGCCGAATCTAAATATCTCAAAGCAGCTTCGGCATATAAATTGTTTACATATTGAGTACTAGACCAAATCTCGTAGCGTTTATAATCTCTCTTTTGACCAAGAGAATATTTAAAATTGTATTTTGGCGTTTCGGCCTTACCACTTTTTGTAGTAATTAATATTACACCACTAGCGCCTCTAGAACCATAGATTGCAGCAGATGCAGCATCTTTTAACACTTCTACAGATTCTACATCTCCCATATTTACAAACGCCAATCCATCAGGTACTGGCTGACCATCCACCACAACTAGTGGACTAGCCCCTGCATTAATTGAGCTAATTCCTCGAATATTAATTTTAGGTGCGGCCCCAGCTTCAGACGAAACGTTTTGAACCTGAACACCAGCCATTTTACCCTGTAATGCTTGGTCTAAACGTGAAACTGGCGTTTCATCCAATTTATCATTCTTGTATTTTGATACAGCACCAGTAACTAAACCCCTTTTTTGTGTACCATACCCAATTACTACCACTTCCGACTCGGTAGCTGCGGTAGACTGCACTAAAAAAACATTAATCACTGTCTTATTATCAACAGGTATTATTTGCGTTACATAACCTAAGTAGGAAAATACTAGGGTAGATTTAGCTTGAGAAATTGAGATTGTGTAGGTGCCATCGTCTTTGGTTGCAATACCTGTTTTGGCTTTGTCAACCAATACTGTAGCACCACTTAATGGTTGCCCAGTGGCTTTGTCTATTACTTTACCAGTAATTACCTTTTTTTGTGCTGACACTAAGGCCGTAGTTAATATGAATGGCAGCAGCAGCAAGCGTCGTAAATCTTTCATAATGTGGTTTTCGTTAAAAATTAAAAAAAAACAATCGTCTTATATAGTATCGTTCACTATTAAGTATCATTTTACAAAGTCGTCTCTTTTGGGGCTAAATACATCAATTAATACACCTGCTTCTAAACACACAACACCATGCATTAAATAGGTAGGCACAAAAAAAGCATCATTAGATTTTAATACTTTCTTACTACCATCAATTTCTACTTCAAAAACGCCACTGGCTATGTGGGTAATTTGCGTATGATGATGATTATGTAATGTGCCTATTGCACCTGTTTCAAAGTCTACTTTCACTATCATTAATCGGTCATCATAAGCCATAATTTTTCGCCTTACCCCCTTGTCTACAAATTCCCATTCTATGTCGTCATTCTCTATAAATACATTCACTGTCTCTTGCGTTTTCATAATCTATCTAGGTTTCTTTTTTATAAATTATTGTAAGTTTTGGTTGTTATAAATAGCCGTATAAGGGCCTATCCAATGCACATTTGAGCCGTTTAGCTTTAAAGCATGTGCAGCATTAATAGCTACATTTTTATTAGCCTGAGCTACTAGTAGCAACTTGCCATTAATCTTTATTTGGGCAACTAAATAGTCTGCATCATCACGCAATATTGTAATGGCTTCAATTTTTGGATAAGCACTTACAGACACTTCATTATTGGTATCGTATTTACCATGAATTTCTACTACGTTAACGAATGTTTGATTTGTTCCTTTTTTTCTAATGATATAAGCGGGGTCTCTTCTTAAATTAAAATTAGGATCATTTGCGCCTAGCCTTGTAAAATACAAGTTGGTACTATCATCGGTGTACGATGAAATGGTATAGTATGCGCTGTTGTTTAAAAATGTAAACTGTGTTAAACCATTACTAGCTTTTGCACTCGCTTCTTTCCATAAAAATTGATACCCGTTTTTAGTACCAAGCGTTGTTTGATTATTGGTAAATGCTTGGTACTTAAATGATGTGTTGATTACCGTACCTAAATATTGAAACGGTAAATCGTACTGATGTTGTTTACTTGATAACAATCTAAAAAAGTCAACCGTTAAAGGCTTCTCTGCATCTGGTAATTGTAGCAGCCATAGGGTTCTGTGCAAGGTTACATTGCTGTAAGCTTTTTCATCAATTGCACTTACCACTTGTATTTTTTGGTTAGCACTATTACTAAACAATTTTTCTGGATGATACATCTGACTCACTTCTTCTTTACCATTAAAATGGCTGGTTTCGTCTACTACTACTGTATTATGTGCAATAGTTTGGGCAGCGTAATTTTTACTTTCTGGCAAATATCTACCTCCATATTTTTGCTCAATCCCTATAAACCTTGCGGCACCATAATCTTGTAAAATTTCATTACCACCATCATATAAATTGATATTTAGTTTATCAAAGTGCCCATGCGATAAACCATGCGATGTGTACTTGTAAATTAGTGATGTTAATTGCGCTCCAATACCTGCTCTTAAAATACTTACGCCACCTTCATTACCTTTTGCCCCATCGGTAAAGCTGATAGGTTTGTAAGTATAAAACTTAGCAACACTTTTAGCTGTAGCTAGCATAGCAGCTACAGTTGCACCCCCTTTGCTTAACGTTACTCTATTTTGTTGTTTAGCTACAGGCAGCAAACTAATATCTGCACCATACACTTTCCATGCAATGCTTAACGCTTCTACAATTTCGTTGCTAACAAATGTTTTTTCTTTCAAAGCATCGTTATAGCTGTAAAAACCACCGTTTAAATTGGTTTGTTGCAAACCATTTACCAAAGCCTTTTGCAGCACATTATTTCTTCTTTGAAATACTTTAAGCGATGGCTGTTGGTTATTTAAAGCATTGGCAAATAAATAGAAAGGTAATATGGCATATCGCACATAATAAGGGCCTTCGGTATAATAACCATCTGGCGAAAACAAGCCATCAATATTTGCCAAAAAACCAGACTTGCCATCAAGCGAAGTGCCATGCAAAGCCATGTTTAAATATTGCTTATTATCTGTTGCAATGCCTACAATACCTACACCTGCACAAGCCCACACTGCATGGTTATGAATTAGGTTAAACCAATCTTTTAAATTGACCGTGAAAAAATCTACCTCGGGTTTAAAAGCACCATCTGCAATTAGTTGTCGCTCAATTGGTGTTAAATAGTTGTAAATACAATCAAATGCCAAACCTGTGTACACCAGCCAATTGGCATCGTTAAGGGCTTGCCAAAAAATGCGGCCTGGCGAAGTACTAGTAGCTTGCGGATGATTTTGCAAGGTTGGATTTAAAGCAGCATATTTTAACAACAAATTCTTTACTAGCAAAGCATATTTGGTATCGCCAGTTAGCTGATACATCAAGCCACTATTGAACATTAAGATATAGTTAGCCTTGTGCTTTTCATGCGTGTAACCACCCGCAGGGTTCTTAGGCATTGGCACGTCTACATCTTTACCAATCCATCTATCTACACTTTGTTTTACATCTTTAAAAGAAGTTTTTAGCAAGCCCTCTTTAGTCAATCCATTTTTAACCACTGCAACATCAGCTTTAGTGAAATAAGCAACAGGATGCTGCTGCGCAAAAAGTGCAGTTTGTAAAAAAACAAGTACAAGAATTGAGTATTGTTTCAAAAAATTCTAGTTTAGAAACGTAATATTAACAGTATTAATTAGCTTGGGAATATTTATACCACAAAAATATTTCTAAATTTATAAAGCAATATCAATAGAAAATCTACCATTTTAACCAAAAAATTAGAATACTTTTAAAAACAGTGTACCGGCAGCGTTACCGGTAACGCTGCCGGTATTTTCTCGAAACAATATCGAAAAGCGTATTACATTTAGTCTGCTATATGGAAAAACAAGCCACAATTAAAGATATCGCAAGAGCCTTGCAGGTATCTACATCAACTGTATCTAGGGCCTTACGCAATGCCAACGATGTTAATCCTGAAACAAGAAAAGCAGTGTTGGCACTTGCCGAAGAATTAAACTATCAACCCAATCAGTTAGCATTAAGCCTACTAAATAAACACACACATACCATTGGAGTAATTGTGCCAAACCTAGATTATGTAGTGGCTACAATGGTAAAAGGTATAGATGAAGTGGCATTAGAAGCAGGCTATACCGTAATGGTGTGTCAAAGTAATGAAAGCTATGGCAGGGAAATTTTAAATACTAGACGCTTGATGGATAGCTTAGTAGATGGCTTTATCATTTCTGTTTCAAGCGAAACAAATATGGTAGACCATTTTAAGAAAATACAAAATCAGAAAAAGCCAATCGTTGTATTTGATAGAATAATAACTGAATTAAACGCACCCAAAGTAAGGCTAGACAATGAACTTGGTGGCTACCTAGCGGCACAACATTTAATAGATCAAGGCTATAAACGCATTGCCATTCTTGCAGGGCAAAAAAATCTTGACATCAGTAACAAACGTATGGATGGCTATATACGTGCCTTAAAAGAAAACAACATGAAAGTAGATAAAGACTTAATCATGCATTGCGATTTTAACCAAGACTACGCTTATGTTGCTACTAAAGAGTTATTATCAATGAAGAAAAGACCCGATGCCATTTGTACCATTAGTGATAGGATGGCCATAGGTGCAATGCTAGCCATAAAAGAAAAAAAACTACGTATGCCACAAGACATAGGCTTAGTAGGCTTTAATAACGAACCCGTAACAAGCCTTGTAACACCTATGATATCTAGCGTAGAACAACCTGCATTTGAAATAGGTAAAGTAACTGCCAAACTATTTATTGAAATGATGCACGGCAATACCGACCTAAGCGAAACAGAAATTGTACTTAAACCCAAACTCTTTGTAAGAGAATCTTCTCAAAGGTTATTATACAAGTAACCTGCAAACACTTTAACTGTATGATAAAGCCATCATTTTTATTGCTTGTACTAAGCATAGTATTTTACCAATTAACATTTGCAAAAACCATTAAAGTAAGCAACCAAGCACAGCTTGCAGAAGCAAACAAAAGTGCTGTAGCCGGCGATATGATTGTGTTACAAAATGGTACATGGAAAGATTGCGACTTACTACTCACATGCAGTGGTACGGCTGCAAAACCAATTGTAGTAAAGGCCGAAGTAGCAGGTAAAGTAATTATTACTGGCAAAAGCAACTTGCGCATTGGAGGCAATTATATTATTGTTTCGGGATTAGAGTTTATAAATGGCAACGCCGCAGAAGGCGATGTATGGCAGTTTAAAGCAGGCAATACTGTTGCTAATAATTGCAGAGTGACCAACTGTATTATCAGCGATTTTAGCAATTTAAAACGCTTAGATGAAAATTATTGGGTGGCTTTATACGGGCACCACAACCGTGTAGACCATTGTACATTTAACAACAAGAAAAACATAGGTGTGCTAATGGCTGTAATATTAGATGATGATAGAAGCAGAGAAAATAGCCACAATATTGATAGCAATGTATTTGCAGGTAGAACACCGTTGGCATCTAATGGTGGCGAAATAATACGTGTAGGCGTATCGCAGCATTGCACATTTTACAGCAACACAGTTATTAGAGACAATGTGTTTAATAACTGCGATGGCGAAGCTGAAATTATTTCTATCAAATCTTGTGGCAACATTATACGCAACAACGTTTTCCAAGAGTGTCAAGGTAGCTTATCACTTAGGCATGGCAACAACAACACCGTTGAAGGCAATACATTTTTAGGTAATGGCAAAGAAGGTACAGGCGGTGTACGTATTATCAACGAAGGCAACTGGGTTGTCAACAATCTATTTTACGAATGTAGAGGTGTTAATTTTCGCTCGCCGCTTGCCATTATGAATGGTGTTTTCAACTCACCTGCTTTTAGATACTTGCCAGTGAGAGATGCAGTTGTAGCTAACAATACATTTATCAATTGTACCTCGTTTAGCTTATGCGAAGGCAGCGATACCGAAAGAACCGTATCGCCCAAAAATGTGTACTTCTTTAACAATGTATTTTTAAATAAAAAAGATACCACTTTATACGAAGTATTCGACAATATTGATAGCATTTACTTCTACAACAATATTGCCAACAAAACGCTGAAACAATTGCTAACAAAGGGTTTTACAAAGCAAGCACTAAACATAGCACAGCTAAAAACTACGCCTTTAGCTATTGCTACAAAAAGCAACCCACAACTAGATAGCATTAAACAAATGGCCCTAAAAAAACTAGCTTATGGCTTACCAAAAACAGTAGGCTTTACAAGATGGGCCGCCTTTAATGCCGCTCAAAAAAATGCCTACAAAGGCAAGGGCTACAAAGCTGAAAATATGGGTAAATGCACGGCTTATCCACCAAATGATACAACAATTAATTGTACGGATGTTGCCGCTATTGAAGCAGCAATCAAAATTAATAAACAGAAAATTTCAATTGTGCTAACAGGTACAAACTACCACTTTACATCGCCTATAGAAACAGCAAGTACATTACACTTGTATGCCAACCATAAACAAACTATTACGTTTAGTTCTGCTGCGCAAATGCCTGCCGTTTTTATTATTAAAGCAGGTAGCTTTATTTTGATAGATAGTTTGAAAATAGATGGCAAAGGCGTACAAGCTAACAGCTTGTTTTTAACAGATACTACAGGCAATAGTAACCACTATACTTTCTCAATAAACAACTGCGAATTCAGCAATTTCAATACTAGTAACGGTTGCAAGCATTTGTTTAACGCATCAAAATATGTAGTAGCAGATAATATTAATTTCAAAAATTGCTTTTTTAACAATAACAACTGTAATCTATTCTACCTAAATAATGAGACTGATAACAAAGGTTATTACAGTGTAGAAGCAATGCTAGTAGGCTATTGTCAATTTACAAACAACAACGGCAACATTTTATCCCTCTATCGTGGCGGCAACGATGAAAGTACCATGGGTCCAAAACTCAGGTTCAACTTTAATAAAATTATCAACTGCAACAACAATGGCGACTTAATTAAACTTACTGGTGTACAACAATCGTATTTCACCAATAATAGCTTTACCAATTCTAATAAGGGTAAAACCATTATTAGCTATGCCGATAAAGTAAGAGCATTTCACCAACAAAGCAACAATCAACTAAACAATAGCGGTAGTATTGAAGCGAATAAGTTTGTGGTAGTGAGAAAATAAACTAAATGTACTTTGTTGCAGAGTCTTTATTTCCTTACATAATGTTGGCACATAAATTCTACACCAATATAGCAGGTAGCACCTTGAAAAGGCAGTTGAAAAATGTTTGTCAATTACTCAAAACATAAGCCCCATAAGGGTTACAGCAAATTATGAAGACAAGTGCAACACCTTGTTTTGCCTAAAGGTATTTACTTTAATAAAGAAATTGGTAGAGTGTTAACTTCAAAAATTAATAGCCTATAAGCAGTAATACCAATAATAGTAAGGCATACAGAAGAAAATAAAAATGGCGATTCGTTGAAGAATCGCCATCAATCTAGCCAAGTGCCCAGAACAGGAATCGAACCTGCACATCCTTGCGAACGGCAGATTTTGAGTCTGCTGCGTCTACCAATTCCGCCATCTGGGCTACTACTCATTGTGAATTGGGTTGCAAATATAGGGGCATCATTGTACACTTGCCAAAATACGTGACAAATATTTTTTCTTGAAGTAATAATCTTTTACTTGCAGCAACGCTTCTTGGGTAGAAACACCGTCTTTAAAATGCTCAATAATGCTTTTAATATTTTCATACAATTCATTTTCTAAACTGGCAACTTGCAATTTGCAACTTGCAACCTTTTCTTCGTCTGCATCCATTTTAGCATCCATCAAAGCCTCATTTAACGCCATCATTTCCATTAAAAAGTCTGGTGCTAGCCGATACTTTTCTTCGTTTTCTAGTAAGCCTTTTAATTGCAGCACATATTTTAGTGTTTCATCTTTATTGTTAAATACTTTAAACGCCTTGTTTAAAAGCGATGTTTTTTCTAAGGCTTCTTCTTGCGCTGCTTCTGTGGCTTGCGAAAAAAAATCGGGATGATACTTACGGCTGAGTTCGTAAAACTTGGCTTTTACAACGGCTGCATCTACTTGTAAACTTACTGGTATGTTAAATAACTCGAAAAAATTCATGTGGTTACTGGTTACTGGTTACTGGTTACTGGTTGCTGGTTACTGGTTGCTGGTTACTGGTTGCTGGTTACTGGTTACTGGTTAACGGTCAACGTGCAATTTCTTTAAAAGCAAAAGTAAACGCCTTTCTGAAAGTTAAAATCACAAAATCTTACTAATCCTGCTAAATCCTCTTTCAAACAAAAATACGCTACAGACAAAGCCAATAAAGGTGACAATAGTTGCAGTGTGCAACGCAACAACTGCCCATTAAAGGACAAAAGTTCGCTCCATAAAAACCTATAACGTGTTCAGTCTGCCAATTTTGCATTTAAAATACCGTGGCATAATGATTGACTTATCGGCTTTCGTAAAAATACATATTATGGGCAAAATTATTGGTATAGACTTAGGAACAACAAACAGTTGCGTTTCTGTAATGGAAGGTAACGAACCTGTTGTAATAGCTAACGAGGAAGGACGTAGAACCACCCCTTCGATTGTTGGTTTTTTAAAAAATGGCGAACGTAAAGTGGGTGATGCCGCTAAACGTCAAGCTATTACAAACCCTCAAAACACCATTGCATCTGTAAAGCGTTTTATGGGTAGAAGATTTGATGAGGTGACAGAAGAAATAAGCCACTGGGGTTATAAAGTAGTAAAAGGTGATAATAATACCGTTCGTGTAGATATTGACGGCAGATTGTACACACCTCAAGAAATTTCTGCGATGGTGTTGCAGAAAATGAAAAAAACTGCTGAAGATTATTTAGGTACCGAAGTAACCGATGCCGTAATTACTGTACCTGCTTACTTTAACGATGCGCAACGGCAGGCTACAAAAGAAGCTGGCGAAATTGCTGGTTTAAACGTAAAACGTATTGTAAACGAGCCTACTGCTGCTGCTTTGGCTTATGGTTTAGATAAAAAACACGTTGATCAAAAAATTGCAGTATTTGACCTTGGCGGCGGTACTTTCGATATATCTGTACTTGAACTAGGTGATGGCGTTTTTGAAGTAAAATCTACAAATGGTGATACACACTTAGGCGGCGACGACTTTGATAAAGTGATTATGGATTGGTTGGCAGATGAGTTTAAAGCCGATGAAGCAATAGACTTACGCAAAGACCCTATGGCGTTACAACGCTTAAAAGAAGCTTCTGAAAAAGCAAAAGTTGAATTGAGTGCTTCTACCGAAACAGAAATAAACTTACCATACATTACCGCTGTTGATGGTGTACCTAAACACTTGGTAAAAAAATTAAGCCGTGCAAAATTTGAAGCTTTGGCTGACAACTTATTTGCTCGTTGCTTAAAACCATGTGAAGTTGCATTAAAAGATGCTGGTTACAGTATTTCTCAAATTGACGAAGTAATATTGGTTGGTGGTAGCACACGCATACCTAAAGTACAAGAAATTGTAGAAAAATTCTTTGGTAAAAAACCAAATAAAGGTGTAAACCCAGATGAAGTGGTAGCTATTGGCGCTGCAATACAAGGCGGTGTATTAACCGGCGAAGTGAAAGATGTATTGTTACTAGACGTTACACCTTTAAGCCTTGGTATTGAAACAATGGGTGGTGTAATGACTACCATGATTGCTAGCAATACCACCATACCTACCAAAAAAACCGAAGTTTACTCAACTGCAAGCGACAACCAACCTGGCGTACAAATTCATGTGTTGCAGGGCGAACGTCCTTTGGCTTCGCAAAATAAAAGCCTTGGTATGTTTAACTTAGATGGTTTACCACCTGCACCAAGAGGCGTACCGCAAATTGAAGTAACGTTTGATATTGATGCCAACGGTATGCTACATGTAAGTGCAAAAGATAAAGGCACCGGTAAAGAGCAAAACATTAGAATAGAAGCTGGTAGCGGTTTAAGCAAAGAAGAAGTTGAAAAAATGAAAGCTGAAGCAAAAGCCAACGAAGCTGCCGACAAAGAAGCTCGTGAAAAAATTGAAAAAATCAATCAAGCTGATAGTTTAATTTTTCAAACTGAAAAACAATTTAAAGAGTACGCCGACAAAATACCTGCTGATAAAAAAGCACCTATTGAAGCTGCATTAACTAAATTGAAAGAAGCACACAAAAACCAAGATATTGCTGCAATAGATGCTGCTATGACCGAAATGAACACTGCATGGACAGCCGCTAGCGAATACATTTACAAAGCGCAATCTGATGGCGGCGGTGCTGCTGCACAAGAGCCTGCCAACCAAGCTGCTAGTGCACAAGCTGCAAACGATACAGTAGAAGATGCACAGTTTGAAGAAGTAAAATAATCATTGTCTGAACTTGGATTTAGAATGATTTTTTAGATTTATAGGATATTTTATAACTCGTTATGTCTGAGTGGTTTAAAGTGGCAGCCTGAAAAACTGTTAACCGTAACAGTTTCGGGGGTTCAAATCCCTCTAACTCCGCTTAGTAAATGGAAGTCTCACAGATGCATGAACTCTAGCTTGTAAGTTTGAGACTTCCTTACGGATTTGAAGCCCTTGCAGAGATGCAGGGGCTTTTTATAGCAAAATATTTATTAGTTTTGAAAAAAAAATAGGCTATGGCAGTTACCCAAAGTCTAAAAATTTACGAAATACTAAACAAGCATTTTAAGAATGAAGAAGATGCTAAAATTGTGATACAGCAAATTGAAGAAATTGTAGAAGCGAAAGTTGATAATAAGAAAGATATTCTGTTAACTAAGGAAGATAAAATCGACTTAATTGACAGAATTAATAAAAGCAAACTAGAAACTATTATTTGGATTGTTGGTATTGGTGCATTACAGTTTATATTAAGCTATCTGATAAGGAAATAATTTCTACTTTTAAGATAATTAAATACCCAAATAGATGCTAAAATTGCTTTGGCCTCGTTCAATAAAACATCATCATCGCAATTTTCAATCAATTGATGGATTTCTTGTTTAAGTAATGCGTCCATAATAGTCCTTTTGTCAAATTTAATACATTTTGCTTTTCAAATAAACCTTGTGTATCATCAACCAAAGTGCCTCATGCAAGCACCTACAGTTTCTTGCATCAACCAAAATACCTCTTGCAAGTCCCTACAACTTCTTGCATTAATCAAAATGCTTCTTGCAAGCACCTACAGCTTCTTGCACCAACCAAAATTCCTCATGCAAGCATCTTTTTGTTTCTTGCAAAAAACTTATTTGCTCATGCATCCTTATTTTAAGTTCATAGAGTTCGTTTCTTGGTTACACCGGTTCGCAGCAACGAACTCATGCTTGCTTTTTTAGAACTCCTGTTCATTTTTTTACAACTCTAGTTCGCTGCAACGAACTCATGTCTGTTTTTTTAGAAAAGCAGTTCTTTTTTTGCCTACTTCAGTTCACTTTTTAGTTACGCTAGTCAACTTTTGGGTTACTACTGTTCGCTGCAACGAACTCATGCGACCTTATTCAGAACATTAGTTTGCTTTTGGGTTACTTGAGTTCATCTTTCATTTACTTAAAACAAAAAAAGCGCACCAAACAGGCACGCTTCTTAAAATATTTTCTAGTAAATTTTTTATTTCCTTCTACCAAAATGCAAGGCAATATAACCGTTAAAGAAAAACTTCTTTTGGTCGTTTACGCCTACTAAAATTGGCATTGCTTGGCTATAAAATTCAGCATTTACGCCTACTTCTAAAGCACTAATGGTTTCGTTAAATCTACCATAATCAAAGCGTAGTACTAGCCTTGCGGTTGCGCCTGGTACAAATTTTATTTCGCCAATGCCTTTACCAAAACCACTACCGCCAATAATGGCTGTAGGGTCTAAGAAGGTACTAGCTGTAGTATCGGTGTATCTTATATCTTTTGTACCTGTACCCTGCCCTGTATTATCTGGCACTTGTAAATAGTATGGTTTTAGCATACCAAGGCTTAAACCACCACCGTAAATGGCAGAAACCGCCACACCATTTTTACTACCCTTTGCCCCTAACATCTTTTGCTGGCCAAAGCCTAAACGTAAGTAGTAAAAATTATTTTGCTTGCCGTAAACATACGAGTTGCCAAAAAAAACAACCGTACCGCCAGTGCCTATAAATGTGTTGCTTTTGTACTGCTTAGGGTCTTTACGTTCACCAAGCGATAACCACCAAAGGTTGGTTTTCTTAATGGTTTTATACTTACCGTGCTCGTAAGTAAAGCCAAAACCATCGCTATTAAAATTTAAGCCAAAACTGCTTTGCTTTTGAAATACCAAAGCACCTTCTTCTTCTTGCTTAATTAATGCGTCAATTTTTGCCTTTTTTTCGGCTACTTTTTGCTTTTTTGCCTGTGCCTTATTTTGCTGTGCTGTTACTAAAAAAGGCAAACAGATCATGGTCATTACAATTATCTTCTTCACGTGCGTATATTTGTGTTTGTAAATTTATATAAAATCTTACCAAATGACATCAACCATAATTTATAAAGGTGCGTTAAGAACCGAGATGACACACCTACAGAGTACTTCAGTAATAGAAAACGATGCCCCAACAGATAATATGGGTAAGGGCGAACGTTTTAGTCCTACCGACATGGTTGCTACTGCTTTGGGTAGTTGCATGCTTACTACCATGGGTATTAAAGCCAATACCATGAATATTGACCTAACAAACTCAAAGGTAGAAATTACTAAAATTATGAAGCCAGATCCTCGTAGAATTGGCGGCATAAAAGCACATGTAACAATGTCTAAAACATTAAATTTAGACGATAAAACCAAAGAAATATTAGAACGTGTAGCACGTACTTGCCCCGTAGAAAGAAGTTTACATCCTGATATGGAATTAGATATCACTTTTGAATGGTAGTATTAATGTGTGAACCGCTAAATTATTGTATTGTAACCCTTTTAACAAGTTAGCCTTAAAACCATTTAACCGTTATTCTATATTTTAAAAATTCTATTGCCCACAGCACATTCTAAACAGCGTTTTTGCGTGCAATAATTATTTGTTAATTCTATTAAAGCTTGGCTATCGAAAGCCGAAACAATGGCAACATTTGTCTGTTGCCATTGTTTTGTAATAGTATTGGTCTCTTTTTTTACAGCCATCAACCACTTGATGGCTTTTTCTTTGATGGCTTCGTCTTGCATGTGCAAACCATAGGTAAATAGCACTGGAATAACTGTGTTAATAAGCAAATTATCTATGGTAGAAGCACCTAGCTTTTTTTCTAAAAATTCACTTTTTGTATCAAATTGATAATGCGAATGCCAGTAATCATTTGCAGTTACTTCAAACAATTGCTTTACGGCTGAAATGTCATTTTGTTCTTTAATTTTTGAAAATAAATGCACAGAATTAACAATCAACATGGCTAGTTGCGCCAAGCGAATAGTAGGAAAATTGGCGGGCCGCATTCTTAAAAAATTGGGTTGAATAAGCACCGGTTGTAGCTGGTATTTCTTTTGTAAAAAACGATATTCTTTTTGTAGCAAAATGGCGTAATCATCTGAATAAGAATCGTTTAACAAATTTGCTTGACCTAGCAGCATGGCTTCTATTTGGTGTATTTGGTTTTTGTGTTTTGCCAATATATTTACCGAAATAGTTTGCGCCATCGCTTCAAACAAGTCTGCATTTACTTTTATGCCAAAATTGCCTGCAAACATTATCCAAAATACTTCTTCCCAATGTTGCTTGGTGGCTTCTAAATAAGCCAATACTTTCTTCGCTTTGCGTTCAAGACGTTCAGCTACCAATCGCTCTTTCCAAGCATGCCAACCGAGTTCGCTTAAAGTTGGTGTTGTAATACTGTGGCAAGGAATATTTGCGGCCTGCATTAGTTGCTTATATCGCTCTAACAACACTTTTGGCACTCTGTTTTGCAATACCAAAGTAGGCAGCAACGTGCCATTTTCTGTAACAATTTCAGCATCATTTTCCCATACTACATGAAGTATCACGTTATTGTATTGTACATCTTTTTGGTGATGATGTTTGTGCCAATCTGATGCTTTTACATGCAGTTCTACATTGCCAGCAAAACGAATGTTGCCAATTTGAATATTGGCATCTAAAAAATCGGGGCCTTGATTAAGATTATGCTTGCCAGATGCAGTGATAGTAAGGGTTTCGCCGCTTGTTGTGGTTAATTCTTGACGGTTGTAATATTGAAATTGCCAAATGAATTGTAGTAGTTTTTCGTTCATATACAATAGCTTAAACCAATAAATATTTAGCTAAAACTAATGAAAATCGAAACTACCATATCAATTTTGTAGTAATTGTAATTGCTGCACCACCCTACTTACAGGCAAGCCCATTACATTGTAAAAATCGCCTTCAATAGCTTTTATACCTACAACACCAATCCAATCTTGAATACCATACGCACCAGCTTTATCGTAAGGTTGGTATTTGTCTAAATAAAACTCAATTTGTGCTTGTGTTAGCTTGTGAAACCAAACTTTGGTAATATCTGCAAAGGCAACTTCTTTTTGGCCATGTAACATTACAACACCAGTAATAACACGATGTACTTTGCCTGATAAGCTTGTAAGTATTGCTATTGCATCTTCTCTGCTAGTAGGCTTACCAATAATTGTTTCGCCCAAAACAACCACTGTATCCGCAGCAATAATGATTTCCTTTTGATGCTGTGCATGGTAAGCAACTTGGGCAAATGCTTGTACTGCCAATGCTTTTTCCCTTGCTATGTGCACTGCAACTTCCTCTGCTGCTAACCCTAATGGGTAAGATTCATCAGTAGCTTTTACAATTACTTCAAAGTTTATTTCGGCCCATTCTAATAATTGTTTTCTACGAGGCGATTGTGATGCAAGTATAATAGACGACATAAAAAATAGAATTACAAGTATAGTTTAAATAACCCCATAGATAAAACCCCTGTAAGCATTACCCATTTTATTGCAGAACTCAATTTGTGAAAATCATTAGGTGTTTGAGCAGAAAATAACTGTTTAAAAATCCAAATAATTGGTAGTAATACCAGTAGAAAACCATAGGCAATTGGCCACCACCAATGTAATCTTACAGCGTAAATTTGAACGGTAACTAACATAGCAATAAGCACCGTTAACCACACAGCTACAAACACTTTCGATGGATTAATGCCCCAAAATATTGGCATGGTTTTGCAGCCATGTTTTCTATCACCTTCTACATCTTCCATGTCTTTAATAATTTCTCGTATTAAATTGATTATGAAAGAAAAAGCTACAAAAATGAGTGCAGTGTTAAACAGAATATCAAAGTTTCTGCCACTAATAATTTTGTGTAGCAATATACTTCTAAAATCGAAGTAAGCTGTAATCACAACAATCCAAGCTAAATAAATGGCTACCAGTACATTACCAATCAAAAACTTCTTTTTAAATGTAGCAGAGTAAGCAAATAAAACAACTACAGCAGCAAAAGCTAATAAACAATTTTCGATGTTTACTTTGGCACACAAAGCAATACCAACAACACTTAGCCCTATATGTAAAAACAAAGCCCAACGCCTCGAAATAAAGCGATTGATAATTACCTTTTGTGGTTTATTTATTTGGTCAATATTAAGGTCGAAATAATCGTTAATAATATAACCTGCGGCAGAAATACAAGCGTATGCAGCTAATAAAAATAAAAACTGCTGTTGCGCCTTTGCAATATCTATTGGTTGGTACAATGGCCATTTAATGCAATAGAAAAATAGGCATTGGGTTAATGCGATAATGAGCACATTGCCCCAACGAATTAGCTTAAAAAAGGCATTAATTTTTGTCACGAATGTTTATTTGAAGCAATTTACTATTTGCATAGATACACCAACTGCCTTGCGCAATAAGTTTATGTTATCATTGCTTATTTCTGATTATCACGCCACTCGTACACCCATTGGCTTTGAATCATTTCTAAATGCCCCTCTGTACTTTGTTCTCTTGTACCTTCAAAGTTGGGTATTTGCAAAATCCATTCTAACAAGTCGGTAAAACGTATGCGGTAAATTTTACTTTCGCCAAAATCATCACCAAATTTTTCGTACAATTTCATGGCAATATCTTCATGGTCGTTCCAGTGTATTGGTGGTTCAAAGTGGCTCATATAGTAGTTTGTAGTTTAAATTTTTGTAGTAAGTACAATTTATTTATTTACTCACCTAAAAATTGTGTTTGGTCGGGCAAGGTAATATTGATTTCGCCACCAGTGCTTTCGTGTAAAACACATTGACAACCAAGGCGGCTTGTTAGGCGTGGGTTCACCGCTCTATCAATAAAATCTTCTTCTCTATCAGATAATTCTTCAATAAACTGCTCACCTTTTTCTACATATAAATGGCAAGTGCTGCAAGCACATACACCGCCGCAATTGTGGTGAAGTTCAATTTTATTGTCTAATAACACTTCTAATAAACTTTCGCCAAACCCAATATTACTAAGCGTTTGAGGTTGTTTACCTTTCTCTTCAAATTTAATATTAATCGTGTACATCATTTTTGTTTTGGCTTGCAAAAGTATTTGAAACAAGTGTATAATAAAAGTCTATAAAAGTCGGGATGAGAAATTTTTACTTAGCCCAACCTTAATTTTAGTTTAAAAATCAAATTTCTTTTCTCAATTCAAAAAAGATATTTACATTGTGTCAATGTTTGCGTAAAAACATTCATTTTTTCAAACGTAAATAAGTGTTGCTTATACGTTTAAGGCTGTTTAAATATCAAAAGTACGAGTCTATCAAAAAATGAGGATAGACATTAAATATGTGTTCTTTTTTGGGTTGCTTGCTTATAAATAATCCCCGATTGGTTCTCCTCTTGGGGCTTTTTATTTTTGGGCAATACTTTTAGAAAATGCTTCGTAAAATTGTTGCAATTGTGGGTAGTCATTCAGCAAGGTCAAATGCTTTTCTATAGTTTCAAAATCACCTCTTATTGCAGGGCCTGTTTGAACATCGTTGGGTGCATAATTTGCCAAACGCAATACCGTTTCATTAATCAAAGGCAATAATAGCTTAAAATTAAGCAGTTCTTTTTTGTAAAAATCATCTGCCAAGGCAAACAAATGGTTGGTAAAATTTGATACAACAACGGCTCCTAAATGCAATTTAATTCTTGCTTCATCATTTGCTACAAAGCATTTATTAGATAATGTTTTGGCAAATTCTTGCAACTTATTCACCACCAATTCGCTATTACCATCAACAATAAACGGTATTTCTGGTAAATGTTCAGTCTCTTTACGCAAGGTTTGCAAAGGCCACATCACTCCATAATTACTACTCGCTTTTTGCAAAACTTGTTTGCTTAGCGAACCTGCTGTGTGAATTAATAATTTATCCCGCAAATGCAATTCATTAACCACATTGGCCACAGCATCATCAATTACTGCAATGATGTAAATGTTGGCATCGAGCCTAATGTTTGCAATATTCATGCAGCTTTCAGCCTGCACAAGTGTTGCAAGTTGTGTTAGTTTTTCTGCATCTCTACCCACAATTTGTTTAATGCGGTGCCCATTTTTATACATCAATTTGCATAAAACCGTTGCCACATTACCTGTACCAATCATCACAACGTCCATATATTTGAATTTAAAACACCAAAGTTGTAACAACTTAAAACGGGTAAATGAAGTTAACTCAATCAATAGCCATTAACTACTACAAAACAAAAATTGCAACATTAGCACTTATATCGTCAAGAAAAGCGGCTGAATATGCGTTTAAAATTTTCTGTACACCATATAGCGGTAAACTAGTTAGGCCCCAACCAACCACTTTTCAAGAAGCTGAGAAAATTAGTTTTCAGTTTGAAGGCTTAACATTGCGTGGTTGGCATTGGCAGCCTAAAGCACCCAATGGCAAAAAAATATTAATCAACCATGGCTTCGATAGTTTTAGCTATCGTTTTGAAAAATACATTGATCCATTGTTAAAAGCTGGCTTTGAAGTGTTTGCTTACGATGCACCTGGCCACGGTATTAGTGATGGTAAAACCATCAATGCTTTGCACTACAGCCAATCTATGATTGCGTTTAATAAAACATTTGGTTCCTTGTACGGTATTATGGCTCACAGTATTGGCGGTTTAGCGGCTTCATTGGCTGCCGAACATTTACCCAACTTACAAAAACTTGTTTTAATTGCACCAGCAGTAGAAACAACAACTGCAATAAATGAATTTATCAAATTTCTTCATTTAGGTAATGATATAAAACAAGCATTAACAGATTACATTGTAGACTTTTCAAAAAAGCCTATTAGTTATTTTGCCACAAGTACGGCTATACAAAAGTTTAACACGCCCACACTTTGGCTTCACGATACAGAAGACACCATTTGTACTTTTGAAGATGTGAAACCTGTGCAAGCACTCAATTTGCCGCATATTGAATTTTACATAACAACAGGTTTAGGCCACAGTAAAATTTACAGAGAAGGTAAAACTGTAAAAACAATCATCAACTTTTTTAAAAAATAAAAATGGCAGCCAAATAAGCCGCCATTACTTTATATGCAGAGTGATAATAGTTTAAAATCTTACACCTAAATTAATACCTACTGCAACCCTTGGTTTTACTGGTTGTGCCACGTACACAGGTTTTGGTGCAGGTTTGTAGTAATTGAGGTGTGTGCGGTTGTAAGCCCAAATGTCTTCATTATCGTTGCAATACACTTCTTGATAGCTTTGGCCTAAATACATATCTCTAGGTAAAGTATTTACAGTTACCCACGCACCATTTCTAGAATAGTAATAGTTATGTGCCATTGGATTAAAGTACACATTGGCTTGAGGATAAAAATAAAATCCTCTGCGAATGGGTGCCCTATTTACATACCTGTTACCTCTATAATAGTCACGTCTATCGCCTCTTCTATCATCTCTGTAATCGTCACGTCTCTCTCTTCTATCGTCGTGTCTATCATCACTATCATCTCGTCTGTCATTGTTTCTTCTATCACGCTCGTAACCGCGTTGAGCATTTACTTGTAACGAAGAAAAAATAAGGGTTACTAAAGCGGCAAGTGTTAGCATCTTTTTCATGGTATAACGTTTTAGTTACTTACTACAATTCCAAAGGCGTGCCAAAAAATAAAATTCTAAAACCTCTACATTTTCTTAACATTTTTTGTGTTTTCGACTATTGAACTAATATTGCACCAACCTGATATAGATTTGCAGGTAATAAGGTAAGCAATTAGAAAAATATTTTTGTAGCCAACAGTTGAATGTTTATTGAACTTCATTTGCGAGTTTATACTGAATTAGTGAACTACCAACGGCAATAAATACAACCTTTCTCAGCTTATCCCAATAATTTCGCAAGTCACATAAATTAAGGTTCAGACATTATGAGCAAGAATTTATTAATTGTAGAGTCGCCTGCAAAGGCAAAAACCATAGAAAAAATCTTAGGTACCGACTTTGATGTACGTAGCTGCTACGGTCATATTCGCGACCTCGAAAAAGATGATATGGGTATTGATTTAAACAATCATTATCTACCTCGCTACAAAGTGCCTGAAGACAAACTAAAGGTTGTTAGCGAATTAAAAAGCCTTGCAAAAAAATCGAAAGAAGTTTGGTTAGCATCCGATGAAGACCGCGAAGGTGAAAGCATTAGCTGGCATTTAGCGGAAGTTTTAGGCCTCGATCCAAAAGAAACAAAGCGTATTGTATTTCACGAAATTACTGCGCCAGCCATAAAAAAAGCTGTTGCCAATCCACGTAAAATAAATATGGATTTGGTAAATGCGCAGCAAGCTCGCCGTGTATTAGATAGATTGGTAGGTTTTGAATTGAGCCCTGTTTTATGGAAAAAAGTAAAGCCAAGTTTAAGTGCTGGCCGTGTACAAAGTGTAGCGGTAAGATTAATTGTAGATAGAGAACGAGAAATCAATGTTTTTGTTCCTGAAAGTAGTTATAAAATAGAGGCTTTTTTTGCAGCTAAAGACATTAACAACAAGCCTGTAACGTTTAAAGCAGAAAGCCCATCAAAAGTAGCAACCTTACAAAATGCGCAGCAGTTCTTAAACACTTGCATTAATGCCAATTATACCGTTGCCTCTATTGAAGTAAAACCTGCAAAACGCACACCAGCAGCACCTTTCACCACTTCTACCCTACAGCAAGAAGCTTCTAGAAAGCTAGGCTATGGTGTAAGTAAAACCATGTTAATTGCACAAAAATTGTACGAGCATGGGCACATCACTTATATGCGTACAGATAGTGTGAATTTAAGCGATACCGCATTAGCAGATATTAGCAAAGAAATTAGTACTGCTTTCGGAAATAAATATAATCAACAAAGAAAATTTGCGAATAAAAACGAAAGCGCTCAAGAAGCTCACGAAGCTATACGCCCTACGTACATGAGCCACCACACAGTAGCTGATGAAGATGGCAGACGCTTATACGAGTTAATTTGGAAACGCACCATCGCTTCGCAAATGAGCGATGCAGAATTTGAAAAAACAACTGCTAAAATCAATATTTCTACCAACAAAGAACAGCTTGCCGCAACAGGTGAAGTGATGAAGTTTGACGGCTTCTTAAAAGTATATTTAGAAGGGCGAGATGATGAAGATGAAGAAGATACAGAAGGCATGTTGCCGCCCTTAAACATAGGCCAAGTGCTTAACTTTAAAGAGATGACTGCTACTGAGAAATTTACAAGAGCAGCAGCAAGATATACCGAAGCTTCGCTGGTAAAAAAGATGGAAGAATTAGGCATTGGCCGTCCTTCAACTTACGCACCCACTATTACTACCATTATTAAAAGAAATTACGTTGAAAAGCGTGATAAAGATGGTGTAAAAAGACAGGTAAATATATTGCGCTTAACAGCCAAAAACCTGATTGAAAAATTGATGTTGACGGAAAATACAGGAGCAGAAAAAGCAAAGTTATTTCCTACAGATTTAGGCTTGGTAGTTACCGACTTTTTAAACCTACATTTCAAAAAAGTAATGGATTTTAGCTTCACCGCAAAAATTGAAGCAGAATTTGACCAAATAGCCGAAGGTAAAATTATTTGGAGCAACATGATTGATGGTTTTTACAAACCATTTCATACCAATATTGAAAATACACTTGAAACCGCAGAAAGAGCTAAAGGCGAACGTGAACTAGGTTTTGTAGCCGAAACGGGTAAAAAAGTAATTGCCCGAATGGGAAGATATGGGCCAATGGTACAAATAGGCGACACAAGTGACGAAAATGAAAAGCCTCGTTTTGCCAAGCTAAAATCTAACCAAAGCATTGAAACCATCACCATGCATCAAGCGATGGAATTATTTCAACTACCACGTAGTTTGGGTGAATACAATGGCGAAGAATTAATTGTAAACGCCGGTAGATTTGGCCCATACATCAAGTACAAAGACCAATTTATTTCTTTGGCTAAAACCGATGAGCCGCTTGAAATAGATATAGATAGAGCACTTGAATTGATTAATAAAAAGCAAGCCGCAGATGCTGCAATAGGCCATTACCAAGAAAAACCTGTAACCAAAGGCAAAGGCCGCTTTGGGCCATTTATCAAATGGGACGATTTGTACATCAACATACCAAAAGGCTTTGATTACGATAATTTAACCCAAGCAGATATTAATACTTTAATTGAAAAAAAATTAGAGAAAGAAGCCAACCGCTACTTACAACAATGGCCAGCCGAAAAAATTACCATTGAAAACGGTAGATGGGGGCCATTTGTACGCTTTGGCAAAAAAATGTTGAAGTTAACAGGTAAAAAATACACCGCCGAAGAAGCCGCCACATTGCCACTAGAAAGTGTAAAAGCAATGATTGAAGCGCAAGTACCAGGTGCATTTGCTAAAAAAGCGGCATCAGCCAAAAAAGCCGCACCTAAAAAGAAAGCTGCGGTAAAAAAGAAATAAAGTCGAACCAATAATTCTATAATTTTATGAACTCAAACGAAGCAATTCGTTTGGGTTCATTTATTAAAAAAGCGTTGCCACATGTCATCAAACTCTAGAAGAAACTTTCTACAAAAGTCTGCACTTTTAATGGGCGGTACAGCCGCTGCAAGTGCCTTAAACAACCAAGTATTTGCATTTTTCAAAAACAAAATAATGCCTAGCAACCAAGTAAATATTGGTGCCATTGGCATTAATGGTATGGGCTGGTCAGACTTAACGGCAGCCTTAAAAATTCCTGGTGTAAATGTGATTGCCCTGTGCGATGTTGATAAAAATGTATTAGACAAACGCATGGCAGATTTGGCCAAAATGAATATTGACACCAGTAAAATAAAGCTATACAACGATTATAGGCAGTTACTAGACCAAAAAGATATTGATGCAGTCATCATTGGCACACCAGACCATTGGCATGCCTTACAAATGATTCACGCATGTGAAGCTGGTAAAGATGTGTACATAGAAAAACCTGTAGGCAACTCAATTATTGAATGTAGAACAATGGTAGCGGCACAGCAACGTTATGGTAAAATAGTACAAGCCGGCCAATGGCAACGCAGCCAGCAACATTTTGGTGATGCTATAAAATTTGTACACAGCGGGCAACTTGGCAATATTAGAACTGTAAAAACTTGGTGCTATTTAGACTGGAAACAGCCGCTAGACGTAAAGCCCAATGCACCAGTACCAGCAGGTGTAGATTATACAAAATGGCTAGGTCCAGCTATGCAAAGGCCATTTAATCCTAATCGTTTTCATTTTACGTTTCGTTGGTTTTGGGATTATGCAGGAGGCTTAATGACCGATTGGGGTGTTCATTTGCTAGACTATGCCTTACTTGGTATGCAAGTAGATACACCAAAATCAATTGTAACCGTTGGTGGTAAATTTGCGAAACCAGATTCGGCTGATGAAACGCCAGACACCTTGATGGCCTTATACGAATTTGATAACTTTAATATTATTTGGGATCATGCAGTAGGCATTGGCAATGGTGATTATAACCGTACACATGGCATTGCATTTATAGGCAATAATGGCACTTTGGTTTTAAATAGAGACGGTTGGGAAGTAATTGAAGAAAAGAAAAATGCGCATAAAGTAGTAGTACCATTTACCAAACAAGTAGACAATGGTTTAAACAAGCACCTTGACAATTTTATTAGCGTTGTAAAATCTAAAAAAGCAGAAGACTTACACTGCCCTATTCAAGCAGGTGCAGCTATTGCCTCGCTATCGCAAATGGGCAATATTGCTTACCGCAGCCAACAAAAATTATTTTGGAATACAGCAACCAATCAATTTACAGATAATGCCATCAATAAAAAATATTTAATGGCCAATTATCATAATGGCTACAAACTACCCAATGTTTAAAGCCTGTAAATGCACAACATTTAGCTACAAAAATTTCTGTTGCAATGGTGTGCTGTATTTCTCTTTCTTTACCGTATTTTAAATTAATTTTTACTTTAGTTTTCTTATCGCATACACAAATTTATCTCGCCGCAAAATCCTAAGCCATCAAAGGGCATGATATGCTAACATAGGGCGAAACCCGATGAAGTGGCGAAGCCGCAAAATCCTAAGCCCTCAAAGGGCATAATATGCTAACATAGGGCGAAGCCCGATGAAGTGGCGAAGCCGCAAAATCCTAAGCCCTCAAAGGGCATGATATGCTAACATAGGGCGAAGCCCGATGAAGTAGTGAAGCCGCAAAATCCTAAGCCCTCAAAGGGCATGATATGCTAACATAGGGCGAAGCCCGATGAAGTAGTGAAGCCGCAAAATCCTAAGCCCTCAAAGGGCATGATATGCTAACATAGGGCGAAGCCCGATGAAGTGGCGAAGCCGCAAAATCCTAAGCCCTGAAAGGGCATAATATGCTAACATAGGGCGAAGCCCGATGAAGTTGGGATATGCTAACATAGGGCGAAGCCCGATGAAGTTGGCTACACCACAAAATCCTAAGCCCTGAAAGGGCATGATATGCTAACTTAGGGCGAAGCCCGATGAAGTAGTGAAGCCGCAAAATCCTAAGCCCTGAAAGGGCATAATATGCTAACATAGGGCGAAGCCCGATGAAGTTGGGATATGCTAACATAGGGCGAAGCCCGATGAAGTAGTGAAGCCGCAAAATCCTAAGCCCTGAAAGGGCATGATATGCTAACATAGGGCGAAACCCGATGAAGTTGGGATATGCTAACATAGGGCGAAGCCCGATGAAGTTGGCTACA
>JASGCX010000095.1:13434-15017 GCA_030053925.1 Flavobacterium sp. | reverse complement strand
AAACTCTAAACTTTAAACTTTAAACTCTAAACTTTAAACTTTAAACTCTAAACTTCAAACTCTAAACTTCAAACTCTAAACTTCAAACTCTAAACTTCAAACTCGAAGAAACTACCCAACCCTAGGTTTCCAAGCTACTTCTGCTACTTGCAATTCGTGGGCTATAAAACGCCCCAAAACAAATAAATAATCGCTAAGTCTATTGAGGTATTTAATTACCAAAGGTTCTACAAACAAATTATGTTCTTGCATGGCTACGCAGCAACGCTCGGCACGGCGGCACACACAGCGTGTAACATGTGCTGTAGATACAGCCGCATGACCACCTGGCAACACAAAAAATTTCATTTCTGGCAACACATCGTTCATGTTGTCTATTTGGTTTTCTAGAAATGTAATATCAGTTTCTTTAAGGTCAGGAATTTTCATCAGCGGCTCTTTATCTGGGTCGCAAGCCAACGATGAACCAATGGTAAACAATCTATCTTGAATTTCCTTTAAAGTAGCAATTGAAGCCGCATGGTTAAAATGGTCGCCAAGCAAACCAATATACGAGTTCAATTCATCAATAGTGCCATAGGCATCTATACGAATATCACACTTGGGTACTTTAGTGCCGCCAATAAGTGAGGTTTTGCCTAAATCGCCAGTTTTGGTATATATTTTTAACGCCATTGTTTTATTTGAGATTTGTATCCCGATAGCTATCGAGATTTGATGAGTATAATTCTAAGAGACAACAAGAATAACAAAAATTGGTTCAGTTACGCACATTTAATGTAATAAAAAAATATTAGAAACCTGCCCAAGTTTCGTATAGCCGAGTTGATAGTTGGCAAACGCAATAGCAACAAAGGCGAAAAAAGCAAAACCCTATCGCAAACTCAACACTGCATAATAAGGATGCGCTGGATTAACTACTAACTCTTGCCTGCGAGGGTGTATTTGTACATCCATTTCTTCCATTGGTATAGCACCTAATAATGGCTCGCTATTACCAGGCAAAACCACTGCACTGCAAGTGGAAGTACGATTTGAAAATTTAACAATAATGGGTCCAACTACTTCGTATTCTTTAATACTACCGTCAGCCAAAATGTTTTTTCTTTTTTCAATAAAAGGTAATTGCAATTGCCCTTGAATAGTTTGATTAATAGCCATCATGTAAGCACCACTATCTACCATCATATTAATAGACATCTGCTTTATTTCATCTTCACCAATAATATTACGATGTGCCATTTCTAAATCAATTGCATTAATTAAAATAATATCAGCATATACTAAGCCCATATTTTTAAATTTTTAAGAAGTTATTACAGGCAATTTTCCGCCTTTGTTGATATGTAGCGTTACTATTGTGTGCAAGCATAGCAACAAAGTTTCTTCACTTTAGCTTTTCCAAAACCTACGTAGCCTGCTGCACCATGCCAAACCGGACAGGTCTTGAAGACCTGTCGGGTTTTAAAAAGAAGACTTGTAATGGATGTTGAACACAATGCCAAACCGGACAGGTCTTGCCAAACCCGACAGGTCTTGAAGACCTGTCGGGTTTTAAAAAGAAGACTTGTAATGGATGTTGA
>JASGCX010000095.1:0-13334 GCA_030053925.1 Flavobacterium sp. | reverse complement strand
ACACAATGCCAAACCGGACAGGTCTTGAAGACCTGTCCGGTTTTAAAAAGAAGACTTGTAATGCCAAACCCGACAGGTCTCGAAGACCTGTCGGGTTTTAAAAAGAAGACTTGTAATTGCCAAACCCGACAGGTCTTGAAGACCTGTCCGGTTTTTAAAAGAAGACTTGTAATGGATATTGAACACAATGACCTATCACCAATTACCCAAAAGCTACCCATGCAAACTTGCCATAAACGCTTCTTTGGTTTTATCGCTTTCTATCAGGCCATCTTTTAGGCGCACAATGCGGTGGGCATATTTGGCAATATCTTCTTCGTGGGTTACAAGAATTACGGTGTTGCCGCCTTGCTGTATTTTGCCAAAAATTTCCATCACTTCTACCGATGTTTTACTGTCTAGGTTACCCGTAGGTTCATCGGCCAATAAAATTGAGGGATTGTTTACCAAAGCTCGGGCAATGGCTACACGCTGTATTTGACCGCCGCTAAGCTCGTTGCTTTTGTGGTGGCTTCTATCGGCCAAGCCAACTTTGTTTAATGCTTCTAAAGCACGTTCGTGGCGTTCTTTTTTGCTAATGCCTGCGTAAATGAGTGGCAAAGCCACGTTTTCGGCAGCCGTAAGGCGTGGCAATAAATTAAACTGCTGAAACACGAAACCAATTTCGGAATTGCGTACTTCTGCTAAGTCGTCATCGGGCATTTTGCTTACGTCTTTACCGTTAAGTATGTATTTGCCACCTGTGGGCGAATCTAAGCAGCCCAAAATATTCATCAGGGTACTTTTGCCACTACCACTTGGCCCCATAAGTGCCACGTATTCGTTCTTAAAAATATTGAGGTTAATACCTTTTAACACTGGTATTGCCTGCGTGCCCATGAAATAGGCTTTCTGAATATTGTCTAAGTGTATGATTGAGTTCATATAGTTAATGGTGAGTTGTTAGTGGTGAATGGTGAAAAGTGAAACGAGAAATGTGAAAATTCATCATCAGTTTTTTACTTTTGACTTTTCACATTTCACTATTGACTATCGCTTGATAACTTTTGGTACTTTAAAAAATTGATTGTCTTTGGCAGGTGAATTTAACAATGCTTCCTCTCTACTTACGCTGCCTTGTACAATGTCTTCACGCAAGGCATTTACGCTGTCGCCCATGTGCATCAAGGGTTCTACGCCTGTGGTATCAACCTCTTGCAATTTTTCTACAAAAGCAATCATGTTTTGCAAATCGGCTTTGTAAGCCTCTTTTTCATCATCTGCAAAATGTAATCTTGCCAAATGTGCCAATTTTTCTATCGTTGCATTTGTTACTTCCATACCAACAAAAATACCTGTAAAATAAAGAATAAAGAACAGATTTTTTAATAAATATTGAAAATGGGATGCCTTAAAGGTTTTTAAAGAGAGGCAATAACCTTACTTTCGCTCAACGTTTTAAAAATTGATGAATTAACATGACTAAAATTACAGCTGCCATTACGGCTATTGGTGGATATGTACCTGAGACGAAATTAACTAATTTTGACCTTGAGAAAATGGTAGCAACCAACGACGAATGGATTAGAACAAGAACTGGCATTTCGGAAAGACGCATTTTAAACACGCCCGGTGCTGCAACTAGCAACCTTGCTGTACCCGCAGTAGAAGAAATTTTACGCAAGAAAAACTTAGACCCCAAAGAAATTGATTGCATCATTTGTGCTACAGTTACGCCCGATATGATGTTTCCTTCAACGGCAAATATTATTGCTGATAGAGTGGGTGCAAAAAATGCTTTTGGCTTTGATTTAAGTGCTGCATGTAGCGGCTTTCTATTTGCATTAACCACTGGCGCTAGCTATATTGAGAGTGGCAGATATAAAAAAGTATTAGTGATAGGTGCCGATAAAATGAGTGCCATTGTAGATTATACCGATAGAAATACTTGTATTTTATTTGGTGATGGTGCAGGCGCAGTTTTACTTGAAGCCAATACCCAAGGCTATGGTGTACAAGACAGCTTACTTAAAAGCGATGGTAGTGGGGGTAGTTTATTGTACATGAAAGGTGGCGGATCTTTGCGCCCTGCAAGTGTAGAAACTGTGTTGGCTAAAGAACATTTCATTCACCAAGAAGGTACACAGGTATTTAAGTTTGCCGTAAAAGGTATGGCCGATGTAAGTGCAGAATTGCTAGAAAGAAATGGCCTTACTGGTGATGATATTGCATGGTTAGTACCACACCAAGCTAATTTAAGAATTATTGATGCAACTGCTGATAGATTGGGTTTATCTAAAGACAAAGTGATGATAAACATTGGCCGCTATGGCAATACTACCGCAGCCACCATACCGCTTTGCCTGTGGGATTGGCAAGACAAACTTAAAAAAGGTGATAACCTTGTATTTGCTGCTTTTGGCGGTGGTTTTACTTGGGGCGCTACACTAATTAAATGGGGATTTTAAGCTTTGTCTTAACGGGGATTTAGTAGGATTTTTAGGATAATGCGGATAAAAATACTGTTACAAAATCCCATCAATCAATTTAATCCTACAAAATCAAGGTTCAGACAACCAAATCAAGGTTCAGACAACCAAATCAACGTTCAGACAAACAAATTAACAATTTCTAATCTCATTTTGCTATTATTTTTACAACCCTAAAAACATTACATGAAAAATTTTACAATTGGTTTAAACGCTGCTTTGGTTATTGCGGTAGCTGTATTATTTTATTTGCAATTTTCTAATAAAAAAACGGTGGCAGCACCGTCTGCTAATGCCGCAAGCGGAAGTTTTAGAATAGCTTATTTTGTTGAAGACTCGTTGCAATCTGATTATGCTGGTTTTGATTACTATGTACAAAAATTAAAAGAAGTCGCAATTAATGACGAAAAATTAAGAAGCGAGATGATTGCAAAAAAAAATCAGTTTGATGCGAAATTGAGAGAATACCAAGCTAAGGGGCAAACGATGACGCAAATGGAAGCGGCAAAAGCCAATCAAGATTTAGAACAGCGACAAAAACAATTGCAAGCAGATGCACAACAAATGAATGAGCAAAGCCAAAGCGAAAACCTTAAAATTGTTCTTGACGTAAAAAAGAAAATTGAAGACTATTTAAAAGAGTACAATATAAACAAAACCTACGCTTTCATTATGTCTAGTTCTGCTTCATCCATGTACTATAAAGACAGCACTTACGATATTACCAAAGACTTAATTAAAGGACTAAACGAAAAATACCCTAAGAAAAAATAGTTCATCCACCGCAAATTATTATCTTACAATCCCATCCAAACTAACAGGATGGGATTTTTAATTAGAAACTTATGAGTACTACCAACTTTAAACCAACTTTGGGTTTAGTAGATGCCACGATGATTGTTGCTGGCAGCATGATTGGATCGGGCATTTTTATTGTAAGTGCAGATATTACACGTAACGTAGGCAGCGCAGGCTGGTTAATTGCAGTGTGGTTAATCACCGGGTTTATGACCTTAATTGCAGCCCTTAGCTATGGCGAGTTAAGTGCCATGTTTCCTAAAGCGGGTGGCCAATATGTGTATTTAAAAGAAGCCTATAATCCTTTGGTGGGCTTTCTATATGGTTGGAGCTTTTTCTCAGTAATTCAAACCGGTACTATTGCTGCGGTTGGCGTGGCTTTCTCTAAGTTTTTGGCTTATTTAGTACCAGAATTGGGTAATAATTATTTCTTGTTCAATTTGGGCATTATCAAAATTTATTCTGGTCAATTGGTGGCTATATTCATCATCATTTTACTCACTTATATTAACTCTCGTGGGGTAAAAGAAGGCAAGTTTATACAAACGCTTTTCACGTCTGCCAAACTATTGGCTTTGCTAGGCTTAATTGTGTTTGGTTTTACCTTGGTAAAGCATAGTTATTGGGCAGAAAACTGGCAAACAGGGTTTGTTTCTACCAAAGCAACAGCCACAAATGCTACTGAAACACTTGGTATTACCAATGTATCGTGGATGGGCATTTCTGGTAGTGCTTTATTAGGTGCTATTGCAGCAAGTATGGTAGGTAGTATTTTTAGTAGCGATGCATGGAACAACGTCACGTTTATTGCTGGCGAAATGAAAAATCCACAACGCAATATTGGCTTAAGTTTATTTCTTGGTACACTTATCGTAACCACTATTTACATCTCTGTAAACTTGATGTATTTAAACGTGTTGCCGCTTAACGAAATTGCTTTTGCAAAAGACGACCGTGTGGCTGTAACAGCCGCCAATGCTATCTTTCCTTCGTTTGGCACTACCTTAATTGCCTTGCTAATTATGGTATCTACTTTTGGCTGTAACAATGGTTTAATACTAGCTGGTGCAAGGGTATATTATACAATGGCTAATGATGGTTTGTTCTTTAAAAAAGCAAGCACTCTCAACAAAAATGCCGTACCCGAATGGGCTTTATGGGCGCAATGTGCAGTAGCTGCCATTTTATGTTTAAGTGGTAAGTACGGCGACTTGCTAGATATGATTTCGTTTGTGGTAGTATTGTTCTACATTCTTACCATTTTGGGCATCTTCATTTTGCGTAAAAAACTTCCACATGCCGAGCGACCTTACAAGGCATTCGGCTACCCTATTTTACCAGCATTATACATGCTAATGGGGGCTGCATTTTGTACCTTACTCATTATTTACAAACCACAATACACTTGGCCGGGCTTAATCATTGTTTTAATAGGTATTCCTTTGTATTACATTGCGGTGGCAAATAAAAAGCAAGCAGCTTAGTTATGAATTTTGAGCAGTTATTCGAAGCTTTTAAGGGTAAAAAAGTAGCCGTTGTAGGCGATGTAATGTTAGATACGTATTGGTGGGGCCATGTAGAGCGCATTTCACCCGAAGCACCTGTGCCTGTGGTAGCGGTAGACACCAAAGAATACCGCATTGGCGGTGCTGGCAATGTGGCTTTAAACACAGTGGCTTTGGGTGCGCAAACCTTTATCATCTCTGTAATTGGTGCCGATAAGGATGGCGAAACATTAACCAAATTGTACCAACAACAACACATCAATACCCAATATTTATTAGCCGCTAGCGATAGAATAACCACTAATAAAATACGCATCATAAGCCGTAACCAACAAATGATGCGCCTTGATGAAGAATTAATTACCGATATTTCTACTGACTTGCAAGCACAACTGCTGCAACAAGTACAACTCTGCATTGCAAACAATAAGCCCGATGTGCTAATATTTGAAGACTACAATAAAGGCGTATTAACCGAAGGTTTAATAGCCCAATTGATTGCTTTATGCCAAGCAAATGGCATTGTAACCACGGTGGATCCTAAGCGTAAGAACTTTTTTGCCTACAAAGGGGTAGATATGTTTAAGCCCAATCTTAAAGAAGTAAAAGAAGGGCTAAATATTAGCCTAGAAGCCTTAAACACCGCCACTTTAAGCGAGGTACATACACAGTTACAGGCACATTTACAACACCAAATTTCATTTATCACTTTATCGGAAAAAGGTGTGTTTTATAAAGATGCTACCCAAGCCAATATCATCCCTACGCACATACGCAATATAGCCGATGTAAGTGGTGCAGGCGATACTGTAATTGCAGTAGCATCGCTAGTGTACGCTACTTCAAAAAACATGAACCTTGCAGCCGAAATGGCCAATATTGCTGGCGGTCTTGTATGCGAAGAAGTAGGTACTGCTGGTATTAATAGGCACAAGCTTTTGAAAGAATGTGAGTTGTTGTTGGGGTAAATGGTTTTTACGATGGCATCCGCCACCCAATTAAAACTATCCTAAAAAAAATTTTGCCTTTAACGCAATATATATCAAATAAATTAAGCGGATAACGAAAAATATTAAGTATTTAGCACAAGTAAATAACATTTTTTGGAGCATATTTATTGATTAAAATTATTAAATATTGATTGTGTTTGATTAGTAATTAAGTTTTGCATCAATGCAGCCCTAATTATGCAATGCTGTGGCTTTACGAAATCTATTAGCCTAAATAGTTACGAAATATTTATTTAGATCCCCTATTTTCGTAGTTCTCAAAGTCTTTATGGTTGCGGTTTGCAGCCGTCTTTATCTTTAAAAAACATTGCTTGTTATTGGTTATTTAGAAAAAAAATTTGGATTATCGTTTTAATGTGTTTTTTTTACACATTATTTGTTAGATATGGTAATTTTAATTGCTGTATCAAACAATTTCTAACGATTGTCAGAAAACAGAAAACACTTAGCAATGCCTTTACAACTAATTTTTAAACTTCGGTATCGTACTCAATTTGGTCAAACTTTATATATAACAGGTAATCACGAATTATTAGGCAATCATTCTCTTGATAAAGCCGTACCAATGCAATACCAGGATGGTAATTTTTGGTCGGTAAGTTTTACAGAAGCGCAACTAGCCAATATAGATACATTAATTACTTACAATTATGTACTTAAAAATAGCGATGGTAGCACTGTAACAGATTGGGGCAACGATAAAACCTTTAACCCCAAAACATTCACCACTAACGATGTTGTAATTATTGATGCATGGAACCATGCAGGTTATTTTGAAAACGCATTTTACACAGTGCCTTTTCAAGAAGTGTTGCTAAAAGCTAATTATACCGATGTAGCCGTTAAAGCACCAAAGAAAGTTACCCATATTTTTAAAGTAAAAGCACCGTTATTAGCTAAAGGACAAACCCTTTGTTTATTAGGCAACGATAAAGTTTTGGGTAAATGGAACACGTCTAAAGCAACGTTGATGCGTAGGGCCGAAGGCGATATGTATTACGAAGTAGCTGTTGATTTATCTACCGCAACTTTTCCATTAAGCTACAAATATGGTGTGTACAATATTGAGCAAAAACAATTTGCTTACTACGAAAACGGTGCCAACAGATTGCTATTTAACGAAGCCTCAAAAAGCAGGCAAACCATTGTAAACGATGGCTTTGCTATATTGACTAATAACCAATGGAAAGGCGCAGGGGTGGCTATTCCTGTATTTAGTTTAAAGTCTAACAAAAGCTTTGGTGTAGGCGAATTTACCGACATGCATTTGCTGGTAGATTGGGCAAAAAAAGTAGGTTTAAAGCTCATTCAAATTTTACCAATAAACGATACTACGGCAACGTATAAGTGGATGGATTCTTACCCTTATGCGGCTATTTCTGCATTTGCATTGCATCCTATTTACTTAAATGTATCACAGGTTGCCGATGCAGCCAATCAGCCTATTGTAGCGGCTTACCAACAACAACGCCAGCAGATTAATTACTTAGCCAATGTAGATTATGAAGCTGTAATGGCTGCAAAAACAGCCATCATCAAGCAATTGTATCCACTACAAAAAACAGCTACTTTTAAAAGTGATACTTACAAAACATTCTTTCTGCAGAACAAACATTGGCTAGTACCCTATGCTAGTTTCTGTTATTATCGTGACCAATACGGTTCGCCAGAATTTACCCAATGGCCTGCCAATAATCAATTTTTACAAGCAGATATTGATGCCTTGGTAGCAGAAGATGCACCTACTTACGATGCAGTGGCTATCAACTATTTCATACAGTTTCATTTACACCAACAATTAAAAGCGGCTACACAATATGCCCACCAAAATGGTGTAGTGGTTAAGGGCGATATTGCCATTGGTATTTACCGTGATAGTGTAGATGCTTGGCAGCAACCAGAGTTATTTCACATGCAATTACAGGCCGGTGCGCCACCCGATGATTTTGCTGTTAAGGGGCAAAACTGGGGCTTTCCTACCTACAATTGGCAGCGCATGAAACATGATGGCTTTGCCTGGTGGAAGCAACGTTTTGAGCAAATGAGCCATTATTTCGATGCCTTTCGTATTGACCATATTCTTGGCTTCTTCCGCATTTGGAGCATCCCTTTACATGCTGTTGAAGGCATTATGGGCTATTTTGTACCCGCTTTTCCGGTATATAAAAATGAGTTTAACGAGCGTGGTATTTGGTTCAATTTGCAACGCTATACCAAACCACTCATTAACGAAGGCGCACTGTGGCATATTTGCGGCCATAACAACAATTACATTAAAGCCAACTTTTTGCATTACGATGGCTTTGGCAACTATACTTTAAAAGCCGAGTTTAATACACAGCGCAAGGTTGAGCAATATTTTGCCCAACAAGAAACATCGCATTTTAACCAAGCGATTAAGCAACATTTGTACGACTTAATTAGCAACGTGATTTTGTTTGAAGTTGAAGGCAGCAACGGCGAGCAATTTCATTTTCGTTTTTCAATGGCACACACTACATCGTTTAAGCAATTGGCCAGCGATACGCAAGAAAAACTCAATGCCTTGTATGTTAACTATTTCTTCCGCCGCCAAGATGCGTTTTGGAAAGAAGAAGCCCTACAAAAACTACCAGCTTTAAAGCGTACAACTAATATGCTTATTTGTGGCGAAGATTTAGGTTTGGTGCCAGATTGCGTATCGGATGTAATGAAGCAACTAGGCTTGCTAAGTTTAGAAATTCAGCGCATGCCTAAAAACCCTGCCACCGAATTTTTTCACCCCAACGATGCGCCTTACCTCAGCGTGGTTACGCCATCTACACACGACATGAGTACCATTCGTGGTTGGTGGGAAGAAGACAAACCTCGCATACAAAAATTCTTCAACCACCAACTAGGGCAGTGGGGCATTGCACCTGTATTTTGCAGCGGTTGGCTCAACAAAGCCATCATCAACCAGCACTTGTATTCGCCAGCTATGTGGAGCATTTTTCAACTGCAAGATTTGCTAGGCATCAACGAAGGCATTCGCAGACAAAACCCCAACGATGAGCGCATTAATGTACCAGCCATCACACCGTTTTACTGGCGTTACAGAATGCATTTGTCACTTGAAGATTTACTTAATAGCCACAATTTCAACGAAGAATTGACCAATAGCATACAGCAAAGCGGTAGGGCATAGGAGCGAAGTATTTTTATGTAACTAGCAGTAGTACTACTATTTGGCTTCGGTTGTGTCACTCACTTGTACGTTCTGTTCACTATGCAGCTTTTATTGTAGCGTAGTATTTTCACGCAAAGAAACAAAGGAGGCAAAGTATGTTTCTGTTGCTTCGCTTTTACGCAAAATCAATAGCCTAGTAACCTAATAACCAAACTTTTTATACAAGTAAGATATTTACAATCGTACTATTAATCCCGAAGGGATGAGAAGATTGTAGCATGTTAAAAAGCCACAGTAGTTTAGAACTCTGAAAGGGTGATATGAAACCCTATGCCATCCCTTCGGGATTTAGATGATTGCGCTATTGTATTCTACAAAAATTGCAGCCTTTCAGGCTTTTAGCAGCTTCTAAAAAAGATGGGTTGCATTCACTTGTGCAGACGTAGATAAAAGCTAATATAAATTTGCACAAATCAGCGAAATCTGCAAGCAAAAAATATTTCGCAGCAGGCAAAAAACATTTTCTCACACAACCAGTTGTGACAAACTGACTTGTAAAAACATAACTAGACATTCGGAAAACGCAACTGGGCACTCGGAAAACATAACTGGGCGCACCTGACTGACAACTGGGCAGTCTTTTACCCTAACTGGGCATTAGAAAAATGCAACTAGGTGCAAGATGAAAGTAACTGGATGTTGGGGTGGGATAACTGGTTAGATATTCTGTTAAAAGTGTGTGGTGTAGTTTTATGGTAGGTGAGTAAAATTTATATAAGTGCTTTGTAGAAATACTATTGCTAATTATGAATTGTGGTATATTGCAATCATTGGCTTTGGTTTGATAGTTTTTTTAAATTTTGTTAATGTTTAAATATCTTGAAATGAGTTATCAAGGATTATTAGATTCGGATGAATGGCGTAATAAAAGAGACCTTGTAGTTAAAAGGGATAACTTTTGTTGTCAAAGGTGTTTCAACAGGAGGCTTATTGAAAACCACACTATTTATAGATTTTTAGCACATCGACTATCAATAGTTGAGGGGCGTAGTTTTATCGTGGCTACAATATTTAAGGGTGGAAACTTTAATGATACATTCACAATTTTTCTTAATCCTGATTTTTTTGAAACTATATTCGATAATGGTCATCAATTAATTTTTTTGATTGATGATACTTTAAAAGATGAAAATACCTATTTAAATTATACTGCAATATTTGGGTTCGGTTTAAATTCAGAAGTTGAATATAATAAGTGTAAGAATCAAAATGATTTTAAGTCTTTTAATAATTGGATTGACGTTAAAGGGCTACATGTACATCACACATTTTATCAAGAGGGTAAGGTGCCATGGGATTATCCAGAAAAAAGTTTAATCACGCTTTGTAAGTATTGTCACGAAGATTTACATCAGACTGTAGCGATACGAGTTTGTAGTTCAAACTATTTACCATTGGAACAGCGAATTTTTATTGCCTGTACAAGGTGCAACGGTACAGGTTATATCCATCAATATAAACATGTAGAAGCTGGAATCTGCTTTGCTTGTAATGGCGAAAGATATTTAACTTAGAATAATACAATTACCAACTTACAATTCGTGTAATTCGCTCAAATTCGTGTCATCAAGAACATAAAATTCGTGTAATTCGTGTAATTCATTTAATTCGTGTAATAAAAACATAAAATTCGTGTAATTCGTGTAATTGATTTAATTCGTGTAATTCGTGTAATTCATTTAATTCGTGTAATAAAAACATAAAATTCGTGCAATTCGTGTAATTGATTTAATTCGTGTAATAAAAACATAAAATTCGTGCAATTCGTGTAATTCATTTAATTCGTGTAATGAAAAAATAAAATTCGTGTAATTCGTGTAATTCATTTAATTCGTGTAATGAAACTCTACTACAGCAAACACGAACTACCTTTTCAATATCCATTTACCATTTCTAATGGCCGTACCAAAACGCACCAACCAACTTTGGTGGTAGCATTACAAATAGGCAATTTCATTGGCTTTGGCGAAGCACCAGCCATTACTTACTACAACATTACTGTAGATGAAATGATAGCAGATATAGAAGCCAAAAAGCCATTTATAGAAAAATTTGCCCTCACAGAACCGCAACGTTATTGGCATTATTTGCACCATCTATTTCCAAAAAATCCGTTTTTAGTATGTGCTTTAGACATGGCTTGCTGGGATTTATTTGGCAAAATGAAAGGTAAATTACTGTATGAGTTATGGGAAACAAAATGGGAAAACACACCACCAACCGATTACACCATTGGCATAGATACCATTGAAAAAATGGTAGAGAAAATGCAAGCAAAGCCTTGGCCCATTTACAAAATAAAGCTTGGTACAGATGAGGATATTGCCATCATGGAAGCCATGAGGCAACACGCCGATGCTAGGTTTAGAATAGATGCCAATGCCGGTTGGACGCTTGAAGAAGCCCTACATAAAATTCCTTTATTGAAAAATTTAGGGGTTGAATACATAGAACAACCATTGGCCAAAGACAATTGGGATGGCATGAAGGTTTTGTATGAACATTCGCCTTTGCCATTATTTGCCGATGAAAGTTGTGTGTTTGAACAAGACGTAGAAAAATGTGCAGGTCATTTTCATGGCATTAACATAAAGCTTACCAAATGCAGCGGCATTACACCTGCATTACGAATGATAGAACAAGCCAGAAAATTAGGTTTAGAAGTAATGATGGGCAGCATGAATGAGTGCACCATTGGCTCAGCAGCCATTGCTAATTTTTTACCACAATTAGACCATGTAGATATGGATGGGCCTTTGCTTCAAACCGAAGATTTAGCTACTGGTATTCAATTTAACTTTGGCGAAGTGAAGCTATTAGGCAAAGCAGGTTTGGGTATTCAAGTAAATTTGTAGTATGACACTAGAAAGAAGCGAAAAATTATTGAAGGTTTTAAGCCAAAGGCAAACGAACCTAACCGTTGTATTAGAAAACGTACAAGATCCACGCAACATTACAGCGGTAATGCGTACTTGTGAGGCCGTTGGTATTCAAGATATTTACATCATCAATACCACGCAACCACGCTTTGAAAAGTTTGCGTTTAAAAGCGGTAGCAGCAGTAGCAAATGGCTTACCATACATCAGTTTGATAGTATTGCTGAATGTTTTGCCAAATTGCGAACCAAATTTGAAGTCATCTTAACTACGCATTTATCTGCAAAAGCAATAGATTTATACAGCATTAATTTTACACAAAGTATTGCATTGGTTTTTGGTAATGAACACAGTGGTGTAAGCGATGAAGCCAATGATTTAGCCGATGGAAATTTTATCATTCCACAAATGGGCATTATACAGAGTTTAAACATTTCGGTAGCCTGCGCTGTAAGTATTTACGAGGCTTACCGACAAAAGACTAATGCAGGGCATTACCAACAATCAACAATGCCTAAACCACAAATGCGAGCATTACGCAAGCAATGGGGTTTTGATAAAGAAAAATAATTTAAAGACGTTAAACAATGAAAAAAATAAGTTTGATTTTACTAGCTGCTTTGCTAGCTAGTTCAGTGAGTTTTAGCCAAACCATTAAAAAAGTAAAAATTACCGATGTACTTAAAATGGCTGATACAGCTACAAGCCCTTTGGTAATTAACTTTTGGGCTACTTGGTGTGGCCCTTGTGTAAATGAGTTGAAATGGTTTGAAAAAACTATTGCAGAATACCAAAACGTGAATATCTTATTGGTGAGTTTAGATTATGGTGAGGATTATCCAAATGCGATAGCCAAGTTTGCCAAAATCAAAGGTTACAAAGCACCAATTGTATGGTTAAATGAAACCGATGCCAATATGTTTTGTGCTAAAGTTGATAAAAGATGGCAAGGAACCATACCTGTAACCTTAATGGTGAATAACGCAAAAGGGTATAGAGAATTTTACGACCATCAATTACCTGAAGCACAGTTAAAAATTGCTTTAAACAAATTGGTAGAATAATATTTGAAGATACATTTGTTGTTTATTTTGTTTAATATGAAGCTGTTTTATTCAACTGATTTTACGGCTTTATTTTTTTTTAATTTTCTTTTAAGTCTTTCAAATTCAATACAGACAAGGGTTTTAGAGGGAATAGAAAAAAAAGTTAAAAAATATTTGAAAAAAAAGTACAAAGGATTTTGAAAAACGAACTTTTCTTCTACCTTTGCAATCCCGAAAAATAAGGAAGGTTCTTTTAAATAACACACAAGCCGAAATAGCTCAGTTGGTAGAGCAACTGATTTGTAATCAGTAGGTCGCTGGTTCGACTCCAGTTTTCGGCTCCGAGTAATTAAGAAATAGCTCAGTGGCAGAGCATCCCGATTAAAAATCGGGAAGGTCGCTGGTTCGACTCCAGTTTTCGG
>JASGCX010000094.1 GCA_030053925.1 Flavobacterium sp. | reverse complement strand
AAACCCTAAACTTCAAACCCTAAACTTCAAACCCCAAACTTCAAACCCCAAACTTCAAACCCTAAACTTCAAACCCCAAACCCTAAACTTCAAACCCCAAACCCTAAACTTCAAACCCTAAACTTCAAACCCCAAACTTCAAACCCCAAACTTCAAACCCCAAACTTCAAACCTCAAACTTCAAACGCTAAACTTCAAACCCTAAACTTCAAACCCCAAACTTAAAAAACTAAACCGCTACTTTGCCTTTTATTGGGCTGTGATGTTGGTAATTTTCTAGTGTAAAATCTTCGTAATTGAATGTGAATATGTCTTTTACATTTGGGTTTAGCCTCATTGTTGGTAATTGAAAAGGTGTTCTACTTAACTGTAAATTTGCTTGCTCAATATGATTGTTGTACAAATGCACATCACCAAAACTGTGAACAAAATCGCCATACTTTAGGTCGCATACTTGTGCCACCATCATAGTAAGTAGGGCATAAGAAGCAATATTAAAAGGCACGCCTAAAAACACATCGGCACTACGTTGATATAATTGGCAACTTAATTTACCATCGGCTACATAAAATTGAAATAATGTATGGCAAGGTTGCAAAGCCATATTTGGTAAATCTGCAACGTTCCAAGCGCTTACAATTAATCTACGGCTATCTGGTGTGGTTTTTATTTGATGAATCACGTCGGTTATTTGGTCTACCACTTTACCATCTGCACCTTGCCAACTGCGCCATTGCTTACCATATACTGGTCCTAAATCACCAGTTTTATCTGCCCATTCGTTCCAAATGCTTACACCATTATCGGTTAAGTATTTGATGTTGGTACTGCCTTGTAAAAACCAAAGTAGCTCGTAAATAATGCTTTTCAAATGCAGTTTTTTGGTAGTTACCATTGGAAAACCTTCTTGCAGATTAAAGCGCATTTGATAGCCAAAACAACTAATAGTTCCTGTACCAGTTCTATCTGTTTTTTGTGAGCCGTTATTTAATATATGTTGTAATAATTGATGATATTGTTGCATGGGCGCAAAGTACTTTAAAAAGAACTATGGCAACAAAGTTGCAATATTGATGGGGATTAACTGTTAATTTACTTACACATTTGTAAATAATATCACCCCTTACTACCTTTCAAAAACATAATTTCTTCGTAAAAATGTGCTTGCAGTGTTTATTCTCTGTGGTTTACAATTTTAAAAGTGCCAGCCAGCAACAATAATTTGTTGACGATTTGTTTAGGGGTCAAATATTTAAAATCCAATTCTATGCAGTTGTTAGCCACAAAGCTTTTTGGGCTGTCATTTTTTTTATTGAAAGTATTGCTTATTAGTATTGTATGCTTTTCGTACCAACTATCTCATAATTTACAGGATGCTGCTCACTTTATACAACAATTGCATTAAGTAAGATGCGAAACACAACAAGTGGTTGCCCCTTTTTAATATTGACTAACCTTGTTACCCTTGAAACTTGAACTTAGGATTTTATAGATAAACCAACAGAATTTTAAATGCTTTTTAATATAATTGAATTAATATCAAAAAGCCTAACTAATAAATAGTTAAGCTCTCTTGCGTCTAGTTAATTCTTGCTTTATTAAACTTAATTCTCTGCCCGTTTGACCACTTACACTACTGTTTTCCTGTGCTCTACGCATTAAGTATGGTATCACATCTTTTATCGGTCCAAAAGGCAAATATTTGCTTACACTACAACCTGCTTTTGCCAAGTTAAATGTAATGTGGTCACTCATGCCATACAATTGCGAAAAGTGTACATGAGGGTGCTTTAAAGATAAGCCTTTGGTTTCTAATAAATTAACTGCAAGTAAATTGCTTTCTTCATTGTGCGAAGCAACAATAAAAGCTGTATTGTCTATATTGTCTATACAGAATTTTATAGCCGTATTGTAATCATTGTCAGATGCTTCTTTAGTAGGTTGTATTGGTGATTGGTACCCATTTTCACTAGAACGTTTGCGTTCTTTTTCCATATATGCACCGCGTACTAGTTTTACACCCAATATAAAGTTTCTTTGCTTGGCTATTTTGTGCGAAAGTTCTAAAAAATTCAGTCTATCGTGTCTGTAAAGCTGTATGGTATTGTAAACAATGGCTTTCTCTTTATTAAATTCTTCCATCATTTCAATAGTCAATCTATCTACGGGGTCTTGAAACCAACTTTCTTCCGCATCTACTAGCACACCAATATTATTTTCTGCGGCAGCTTCGCAAATGCGATACATTCTATCACATACTTTATCCCATTCAGCTTGTTCTTCTTCATTGTCATGTATGCCACTGCGTAGCCTTGGTGCTTCATTTAATGTTTGTAGTAAACCATGCCTTGCAAAGCCGCTAACTTTTATGCTTATAAAAGGAATATTTTTTTGCGTAGCTGCATATTCAATCACTCGTATAAATTCTTCAGTAGCATGTTCAAAGTTGTCTTCGCCTTCTTTGCCTTCTACACCATAATCTAAAATTACTTCTACACCATATTTACTTAATGTAGTAGCAACCTCAGCCGTTTCATGTAAAGTCTCGCCACCTACAAATTGCTTAAAAATGGTATTTTTTATAATGCCATTTATTGGTAAGCCCGTTTTCATTAAAAAAGGCGTAATTCTTGTGCCTATTGGTACAAACAATGGATAATCCATCGTACTAAATAAGAATTTTGATTGCTTTAACTCTTTATCGCTTTTATAAGCAAAGGCATTTTCTGTGTTGTCAAATGAAATCATCGTCATACTAACATCTGTTCGTAAAGCAAATATCGGGGTAGCCCTCATAACAAAAAAGTGTTTAGTAAAAAGAGTTAATAATATTCTATTTTGCTGCGTCAATTATTGGTTTTTTACAAAAAAAAATAGCTTGCTTTAGCTTTTATAAATTGCCAAAACATCTACAAGATGCTTCGCAATTTTAGCTAATTTCATGCCATCTCTATACGAGTGATAAAAAATATTTCTCAATTTCTTAAAACCCATTACTTTTGCAGCCCCAAATATGTCTTGGCATATTCTTTCTGCGCAATTGCAGATTGTCCGATGGGATAAAACCATTTTAAGAACCAAAAATTTAAGTAATGAACAATTACGAATTAATGGTGATTTTTACACCCGTTCTTTCAGATGAAGATTTTAAATCTTCTCAAAAAAGATACGCTGACCTAGTTACTGAAGCAGGCGGCGAGATTGTTAATAGCAATCCTTGGGGTTTAAAATCATTAGCTTACCCAATTCAGAAAAAAACTACAGGTATTTATTGGGTATTAGAGTTTAATGCTCAAAGCGATTTCAACGAAAAATTGAAAATCCAATTATTACGTGACGAACAAGTAATGCGTCACATGATTTCTAAACTTGACAAAAACGCCGTTGAGTACAATCATGTAAAAAGAAATGGCGGATTTAAAAACCTTGATAAAGTAACTGCATAATCATGGCAAAGAACGAAATAAAATACCTTACCGCTATAAAGCAAGAAAAGCCTAAAAAGAAATTTTGCCGCTTTAAAAAATACGGTATCAAATATGTAGATTATAAAGACGTAGAGTTTTTAAAGAAATTCATTAACGAACAAGGTAAAATGTTACCTCGTCGTTTAAGCGGTAACTCTTTAAAATACCAACGTAAAGTTGCAGATGCAATTAAAAAGTCACGTCAAATGGCTTTATTACCTTTCGTAACAGATTTATTTAAGTAAACAATTTTAGTAACCTTCCCTAATTTCAAAATTTGGTTGAAAGACAGCTTAAAAGCTGGGCTCTTGGGAACTAACAATACACACAATGCAAGTAATATTAATTCAAGACGTTGATAATTTAGGTGGCCGTAACGAACTAGTAACTGTAAAAAACGGTTATGCTCGTAACTTCTTAATTCCACAAAAATTTGCTATAGAAGCTAACCCTACCAATCTTAAAAAATTGGAAGAAACGCTTAAAGTAAAAGCGAAGAAAGAAGCAGCAATGCTTGCTGAATTGAAAAAAGTAATCGAAGTTTTAACTGCATCACCAGTAAAATTGGGTGCAAAAACGGGTACTACTGGTAAAATTTTCGGTAGCGTAACTTCCTTGCAAATTGCACGTGCCATTCGCGACCAAAAAGGTTACGAAATTGACCGCAAACGTATCTCAATTGCTGAAGAAGTGAAAGAATTAGGCACCTACAAAGCATCTATCGATTTCGGTAATGGTAACACTATTGAAGTTGAATTTGAAGTAATTGCCGAATAATTTTAAACACAATACTTACTCAAAAGCCCGTAACTTTTATGTTATGGGCTTTTGAATTTTTATGAAACTTATTTGTGTTTACTTGCCAACTTTTCGTAGGCATCCACATATTGTTGCCATTGAACTGAGGTTTGTACGTTCTGTACTTTTTTTGGCCCTTTGCATACGTAAAAAATCAAACAATTCGCTTTTTTTTGGCCATTTATTTTTGTTAACAGAAAAATAAATTTTGCTAAGTCAATTAATATGATACTTTTACTTCTCACAATGGTCAGTTTTACAATTCTCTCGAAAGGTTTCTACGTAAATACTCAGGGTTTTTGGTTACTGTTTCCCCATTGATTTATTTACTTTTTTTAATTAAAAAAACATGAACATTTACGTTGGTAATCTTAACTGGGGAATGACTAGTGAAGAATTACAAGAACTTTTCGCACCGTATGGTGAAGTAACAAGTGCTAAAATTGTTACTGACAAATTTAACAACAATCGCAGCAAAGGTTTTGGCTTCGTAGAAATGAGCGATGATGATGCAGCTCGTACTGCCATCAGTGCTTTACACGATAGCGACATCTCTGGTCGTCAAATTGTTGTAAACGAATCTACACCACGCCCCGAAGGCGAAAGAAGAGAAGGTGGATTTAAAAAACGCAGCTTTGGCGGCGGCGGTAACAGCGGTGGCGGTTACGGCGGCGGCGGTGGAAGCCGTGGCGGTAGCGGCGGTGGATACGGCGGCGGCGGCAGTCGTGGCGGTGGTGGCTATGGCGGTGGAAACCGTGGTGGTGGCGACCGTGGCGGTAACAGCGGTGGTGGTTACAACAGATATTAATTCTATCTAACTACTCATAAAAAAATCCTACCCAATTTTGGGTAGGATTTTTTATGCCCTATAACCTCGTAAAAATTCTTCTACCAATAATCGTTTTTTACCTTCAAGCTGCATATCAAGTACATGTATAAAACCATCTGCGCAGCTAAATTTTAAATAAGTTTTAGTATCAGTTATTACAGAACCTATGGCTTCGCTGTGTGATGTAGTTTCTTTTTTACTTTTAAAAACCTTTAGTTTCTTGTTGTTTAGTGTAGTAAAGGCAGCAGGATAAGGCGATAAACCTCTAATTAAATTATGAATTTCTGCGGCGGATTTATGCCAGTCAATTACACAAGTTTCTGTAAATATTTTTGGCGCATGTTTTAGTGAAAGGTCAATAGTGAATGGTGAAGCTGATACAGCGTTAGCATTGTTATCTTCTTGTATCTTGTTACTTGAATTTTGAACCTTGTAACTTATTTCTTGCGGCACTTCTTTAATACTACCTTCTGCTAGGCGCTGCATTGTTTTTACCAATGTAGCTGCGCCTATTTCTTTCATGGCATCGTGAATGTCTCCAACAGTAGCATCTTCAGGTATTGGTATGGTTTGCTGTAATAAAATATTGCCAGTATCTATGGCATGCTGTAATTTAAAAGTAGTAACGCCTGTTTCTGTTTCGCCATTAATAATAGCCCAGTTAATAGGTGCCGCACCCCGATATTGTGGTAGCAACGAACCATGCACATTTATAGTACCCATTGGTGGCATAGACCATACAATTTCGGGCAACATTCTAAATGCTACAACCACTTGTATATTTGCGTTTAAAGCGTTTAATTCGGCTAAAAACGCTGGGTTCTTTAGCTTTTCTGGTTGAAGCGTGTACAAGCCTTTTTCAACCGCATATTTTTTTACAGCACTCTGTGTAAGCTGCATACCTCTACCGGCTGGTTTATCTGGCGCAGTAATCACACCTACAACATTGCAACCTGCTTGCACCAACGCATCTAACGAAGCAACTGCAAACTCGGGTGTACCCATAAAAACAATTCTCAAATCTTGCAATGTCATTGGGCAAATGTACGAGCCTACTTTAAAAGTAATTCTACCACATAGCCACATCATGCACAAAGGTTTTAAAACTTGTTATTCTATGTGTTTATGTGGCACTGCTTATTTATGCCCCATGCTATCGTTAAAATCTTTGCTTTTGTTTTTGGCAATGCTTAAAGTGGCAAATGACTCATCTTTAAGCATTTTACCAATGGTTACTATTTGCCCCACATGGTAAGGATAATGCGCCAACTGACGCAGAATAGCATCGTACACTTGTAGCGGCTCGCTGCGTATGGTAATGGTTTTCTCCAAATCGGCTTCTGTAAGGCTTTCTAGCGTTTTTAATAAACAATCCCAGCCCGTGCTCCAAAAAGATAGAACATCGGCTTTAGATAGCGTTATAGCTTCAAATTCGCCATCTCGCTTGCGCCACTCTTTCTCGCCATCTTCTGTTAAAAAGTTTGTCCAGCGGCTTAGCATATTACCATACAAATGCTGCACAATAATGGCAATGCTATTGCTATCTGGCGAAGGTTGAAATAAAACGTCTGCATCGTTTAGCTGCGCAAATGTTTTATCGCCCAATGCTTTGTAGTACTTAAAACGCTTAATGGCATCTTTTAAGAAGTTCATAAACTAGAAGATTTATTGCGTGAAGAATAAGCCGTAAAGTTGGCGATAATTTCAAAAGAAGTCTTTGTGTTGTTAAAATAATTTCTAGGTAAAAGCAACATTTCTATTCAAGAATAATTACCTCGGCAAGTAAATAATTTTATGGGCAAGTAATTTGCCTAACAGTGAGCCTAAACCATTTTACACCATAAAGCCAAACTAAACTTGAATCTAGATAATTTTTTGGCAGTGCTTGTAACTAACCAAATGTTTAAGAAAATTGAAGAACAAGAAACAAACATTTGTAGCAATGTTGCCGCAAAAACATCACCCACATTGCAACGTGTATTTGGCAAAGATTGTACAGGTACATCTGCTAAATACTAACGTTTAAAATACTTTAAAAAGCCTAGCAACACTAGCGTTGTTAGGCCTTTTTGTTGTGTGTAACTACTATCACATTTTTACCAAGGGTTTTAAAGCGTACACCATTTGCTTGCACTACTGTAATGGTAATGTGGCCAGTTTTGCTAGTGTTAATGTCTCTTACAATGCCAGCTTTACCTTTGTGTGTACCGTTAATTACTTGGCAATTATCGCCGTCTTTTAATGAGGTATTATCCATAAAAACGTTTAAAAAGTAAAAATACAAGTCTTTTAGCTAAGGTAACTACCATTTTTCAACCACATTATCTGAATAACAAAAGCCAAGCATTATTAACGAGGCACTTATATTTGTTGCTATGGCAAAGGCAAGTACAGAAACCCCATTAATGCAGCAACACAAGGCTATCAAACAGCGATATCCGGATGCGATTTTGTTGTTTCGTGTGGGCGATTTTTACGAAACTTTTGGTGATGATGCAGTTAAAGCTGCTGCTGTTTTGGGCATCACATTAACTAAGCGTAATAATGGCGATGAAAATAGCAGCCAATTGGCTGGTTTTCCGCACCATGCACTAGACACCTACTTGCACAAGTTGGTAAAAGCTGGTTATAGGGTTGCTATTTGCGATCAACTTGAAAACCCCAAAGAAGCCAAAGGCATTGTAAAACGTGGTGTAACAGAATTGGTAACACCTGGTATTGCCACCAACGATAAACTACTTGAACACAATAGCAACAACTTTTTAGCAGCCTTACACTTTACCGATGATGTATTGGGCGTGGCATTTTTAGATATTAGTACGGGGGAATTTTTTGTGGCCGAAGGCAATGCCGAATACATGGATAAATTGCTGCAAAGCCTTAAACCTGCTGAAATTATTTTTCAACGTAGCCACCAAAAGCAATTTAAAGAACTGTTTGGCACTAAGTTTTACACTTACACCATGGAAAGCTGGTTGTTTGAAGAAGCTTTTGCCACCGAAAGTTTGCTCAAGCATTTTCAAACCCATTCTTTAAAAGGGTATGGTGTAGAAAATATGCACAGTGGCATTGTGGCTGCTGGTGCGGTTTTGTACTATTTAAAAGAAACCGAACATCCCAACCTGCAACATATTACCGCCATACAGCGGATGGAAAAGGAAGATTATTTGTGGATGGATAAGTTTACCATTCGCAACCTTGAATTGCTGTCTACTGGTGCTAATGAAGGTAATAGTTTGCTTAAAACCATTGACAATACGGTAAGCCCTATGGGTGCTAGAATGTTAAAACGCTGGACGGTTTTGCCTTTGAAAGATATTGGTAAAATAAATGAGCGATTAGATGCGGTGGCGTATTTTATTTTACAAACAGATTTGCGCAAGCAACTAGCCATTGCCATTAAAACTTGTGGTGATGTAGAACGTTTGGTGAGTAAATTGCCTTTAAAAAAAATTAACCCAAGAGAGGTATTGCAACTAGCCAAAGGCTTGCAACAGGTAGATGTTATTAAACAGCAATTGAGCCAAAGCAATAACGATTATTTGAAGCGATTGGCCGATGCACTGAACCCTTGCCATTTTATTGTAGAGAAAATTATTAATGAAATAAATGAAGTGCCGCCAATTGCTGTAAACAAAGGCAGTGTGATTAAAACTAGCGTAAATGCTGAATTAGACGAGTTGCGCAATATTGCTTCTGGTGGCAAGGAATATTTAATTGGTATTCAACAAAGAGAAGCAGAAGCTACTGGTATTTCATCGTTGAAAATTGGGTTTAATAATGTGTTTGGCTACTACTTAGAAGTTACCAATTTACATAAAAGCAAAGTGCCTGCCGATTGGTTTCGCAAACAAACCTTGGCCAATGCAGAGCGTTACATTACACCTGAATTAAAAGAATACGAAGAGAAAATAACTGGCGCAGAAGATAAAATTTTAACCATTGAATTAGCCTTGTACGACAAGCTACTGTTGGCTTTGCAAGATTATATTGCGCCTATTCAAGTGAATGGTAATGTGCTTGCTATTGTAGATTGCTTATTATGCTTTGCTGAAAATGCCTTGCAGTTTAACTACAAAAAACCACAACTTCATGATGGCTTAGAATTGCATTTAGAAGAAAGTAGGCATCCTGTTATTGAGCGTAACTTACAAGCTGGAGAAACCTACATTGCCAATGATATTTACCTGCATCCTGAAGAACAACAAATTATCATTCTCACAGGACCAAACATGAGTGGTAAAAGTGCCATTTTGCGCCAAACCGCTTTAATTACTTTAATGGCACACATGGGCAGTTTTGTACCTGCTGATGTGGCTAAAATACCATTGACAGATAAAATTTTTACCCGTGTAGGTGCAAGTGATAACCTAAGTGGTGGCGAAAGTACTTTTATGGTTGAGATGAACGAAACCGCTAGTATTATCAACAATATTTCGCAGCGTAGTTTGATATTGCTAGATGAAATTGGCCGTGGTACGTCTACCTACGATGGCATTTCTATTGCATGGAGTATTGTAGAGTTTTTGCAAAGTTCATCGACTGCACCTAAAACCTTATTTGCCACACATTACCACGAACTTAATGAGCTAGAAGATAAATTGCCTACGGTAAAAAACTACCATGTTACCAATAAAGAAGTGGTCAATAAAATTATTTTCTTACGCAAGTTAGCACCTGGTGGTAGCACGCATAGTTTTGGTATTCATGTGGCCAAAATGGCTGGTATGCCACCTAAATTAATTGCCCGTGCCAATGATATTTTAAAGCAATTAGAAGATAGCCGCGATGCGGTAAATAGTGAGCAGACAACGGACGATAGACCACAGACCACTGTTGAGGCTTCTACTGTTGACCGTCAACCGTTGACCGTTGACCGAATGAACAAACACTTGTCGCCTTCTTTGCGAAACCTTGAAGCCCCACAAATGCAGTTGTCTATTTTTGATGCCCATTCTGAAACCTTTAGCGATATACGTAATGCTTTAAAAGCTATTGATATTAACCGCTTAACGCCTGTTGAGGCTTTGTTGAAATTGCAGGCTATTAAAGAGATGGTGAAGGCTTAACATGTCTAGCAGATAAAGCAGATTGTTGCAGATGCTACACAATTCTTTAAGAAAGTTTAATAATAACAACTTGGGCCGAAAAGTTGAACAAGTGTTTTGTAGATGCAGTGTACAATACCGCTAAAGCGGCACACGCTGCCTATGCACTTGATTAAAGTACTGAACCCTGGTTACAAATAAAAAAGCGGTCGGCTTTATGCCAACCGCAATATTTATTGTAAAACCTATAAGCAGTTTTAGACCCTATAGGTAGAGAACATTTTTATTGCCCCACCACAAACACGGCATTGCAGAATAACAACTTCCCATTTTCCCAAAAGAGACGGAAAATTGGGTCATCGCTTAGGTACACAATGCTACCGTTGCCCAAATTTTGCACCCCTAATAAGGTACCATCTTTTAGTTTGGCTTTTACTTTTACACCACCAAAACCAGTTACGTAAGCCTCTTTTTTAATAGTACCTACGTTCCAACCATCTTTTAAAAACTGATAAATATTATCATCTTGTTTTAAGATGTAGTAATAGTTGGGATAGCCGTAAGCTAGTGGATGTGTATTGTCTAAATCTATTTTGTAAATAGCACCAGGTATTTGGTCAGATATGCGAGAACGGTCGTTGTCAGCGTATTTTTTAATGGCTGCGTACTCGTCTTTCTTCTCTTTGTCATCGGTCTTGTCTTCCTTTGGTTTTAAGCCCCAATCGCCATTTGCAAACTGCATTACGGCATTATCTACCGCTACAATTTTACCACCGCTACGTACAAATTCTTTCAGTTTGTCTGCAACTGTTTTATCGTTTAAAGAACGGTAGTTGCCGTCTGGTACTATCAATACGTTGTAGTCTTTAAGGCTTACTCTTGCAAGGTCTGCTGCATTAAACAAAGTAATAGGGTAGTCAAGTGTTTGGTCAAAAAAATTCCAAACTTCACCAGCAGCCGAAGACGAGGTTTGCTCGCCACTTAGCATTGCCACTTTTGGTGCATTGATAAAGCTAATATCGGGGCTACCAAAGTCGGCACCTTTATCCATAAAGCCAGTTTCTACAACAGTTACAGCCACAGATGAGCCTTTATTTGCGTTGCTAATTTTTAGGTTAACATCGGCAGGGTTGCCTTTACTTAAAATAATTAAAGTACCACGGTCAAAGCTTTCTTTATTGTAGGTAAATGGTGCATTAGCCATACGCACTTTAATGCCTTGTTTTAATAAACTAGCCATTAGTTTGGCACTTGCCAATGAGGTGTATTTAATTAAGTAACCGTATTTATTAGCTGGTAAAATAGCAGGTGTAATATCCTCAACTGGTTTAGCTATAACGGCTAAGTTTTCTTTTACTGCATAGGCATCTAAGCCATAAGCATAGGGTACAGCCCAAGCGGTAATATCGTAAGTATTTGAGTCAGATAAATTGCCTTTTGGCTCAAGTAAAACCGTTGCCAATACCGATTTTGGCTGTAGCATACTTACTGCAATGTGGTATTTTTTTAAAGTTGCATCGCCTTCTTTTAAAGTATTGTAGTTAAAGCCTTTAAAGGTTGTATTGCTCAATACACCATATTCAATACCATTGGCTTTAAATAGTTTTTCAGCGGCGGCTAGTTTATCGGCATTATCAGTTGTTAAAACATAGGTTTTGTAGGTGAAGTTCTTAGCACTACGGGCATCATCAAAAAAATGTTTGTATTCGTCTATTAATTTTTGTGCGTTTTTACTTGCTATTTCTATGGTAGATAAGCCGGTGGTAAAATGGTGTGAAGCTCTGTCTAATAATGTCAATGTATCACCATCTGCTTTCAATACACCAATACCACCTCTTGGGCCGCCACCTTGTTCAAAGGTCATACCAATAGAGCCATTGTAAATAGGGTAGGTATCGCCATAAGCTGGGTAAAATAAATCGAAGCGTTCTTTGGTGAAAAACAACCAACCATTGGCATCAAAATATTTAGCGTGGTTTCTACCAATCATTTCTTGAAACTCACGTTGCCAAGGCGTAATTTGTTCGTGAAAAGGTTCGGCGGCAGGCGCAAAATAGTAAGGCTCGTTAATGCCCTGCTCGTGGTAGTCAACATGAATTTGTGGTAACCATTGGTTGTATTTTACCAAGCGTTGTTGGGTTTCTACTTGTGTTTGCCAAGCCCAATCTCTGTTAAGGTCAAAATTGTAATGGTTGCTTCTGCCACCAGGCCAAGGCTCTACGTGTTCTCTAGATTGTGGATTAGCATTGAAGTTTTTACCCACCATGCTATTAAACCAGTTTACATAGCGGTCACGGCCATCTGGGTTAATACAAGGATCCATAATGATAACCGTATTTTTTAGCCATTCTTTGGTTTGGGTATTGCTTGGATCAACCAAGGCATACAAAGTCATCATTGCTGCTTCCGATGATGAGGTTTCGTTGCCATGTACGTTGTAGCTAAGCCATACAATAGCTGGGGCATCTTTTACCGTAGGTGCAGCCTTATCTTTTGCAGCACCTGCAATGCGTAAATTATTTAAGCGAATAGCATCTATGTTTTTTAGATTTTCTGGTGTTGCTATGTAGGCAATCATCAGTTCGCGTCCTTCGTTGGTTTCGCCGTATTTCTCGGTTTTTACCATGCTTGGCAAGGCCGATGCTACGCTTTTAAAATACTCAACTACTTTGTGGTGTCGGGTGTAACGTGTACCTACTTTGTAGCCAAGAAATTGGTCGGGGCTTTGTAAGTTTTGTGCAAATGAAGCGATTGATGTAAGCAACAACAATCCTAAGAATAGTTTTCTCATAAACATGTTTGTGTGAGATGTGAATATATAACAAGTGAAAAAGCCATCCAAAGTAACTGGTAGTTTTTTATTTGAAAGGACATTTTTCTATTTGGTTGCGCTTGTTTGGGTAAAACATTTATCTTTCGCTTATGAAAAAAATTGTCTCGTTCATAATTATTTGTATTTGCCAACTTTCTTTATTTGCGCAGCCTCAAAAAATAAAACAACACCTAACAGGTTTTAAAAACCTGACAGTTGTTAAAAACCTGTCAGGTTTACAAATAATTGGTACAGGTAAAATTGTAGACCCATATCATTACAGTATTGTAAAATCAGAATTGTTTAATAAAGCCTCAGTAAGCTGTGCACATCCACTGGCAAGTATGGTAGGTGCAGCCATTATGAAACAAGGTGGCAATGCGTTTGACGCTGTTATTGCTACGCAGTTAGCCTTGGCAGTTGTGTATCCTGGTGCAGGTAATATTGGTGGTGGTGGTTTTTTGGTAGGCCATACACCTACAGGTAAAAATATTACCATCGATTATCGGGAAACTGCACCTAGCAAAGGCTCTAGAGATATGTATTTAGATAGTGCTGGTAAAGTGATTCCAAACTTATCGGTGCTAGGCCATTTGGCCAATGGTGTACCAGGTACAATAGCAGGTGTATTTGCAACCTTGCCTTATGCCAAATTACCCATGAAAACATTGATACAGCCTGCCATTGATATTGCAGAGTTTGGTTTTGTAATTACAGAAAAAGAAGCATCGGGTTTAAATGCAACCAAAGAATCGTTTGTAAAAAACTCAACAAAGCCTACTGCATTTGTAAAAAATAGCAAATGGAAAACTGGCGATACGTTGGTACAAAAAGAACTAGCCGAAACCTTAAAGCGTGTAAGAGACTTAGGGCAAAAAGGCTTTTACGAAGGCAAAACTGCTGACTTGATTGTTGCTGAAATGCAAAGGGGTAAGGGCATTATTAGTAAAGAAGACCTAAAAAATTATAAAGCTAAAGCTCGTACAGCACTCACTTTTAATTATAAAGACTACAGCATTATTGGTATGCCCCCACCAAGCAGCGGCGGTATTATTGTATTGCAAATGATGAAAATGATTGCGCAAAAACCAATTGCTAGCTATGGTTTTCAATCTACCAAAGCGGTGCAGCTAATGGTAGAAGTAGAACGTAGAGCTTATGCCGATAGAGCTGCGCATTTAGGCGATCCTGATTTTTGGAAAGTGCCATTAAAAACACTGGCAGACAATACCTATTTAAAAAATAGAATGGCCAATTACGATAGTACCAAAGCAACACCAAGTACTGCAATTAAAGCTGGTATCATTAACGAAAGTGATGAAACCACACACATAAGCGTAATGGATGCAGCAGGCAATATGGTAAGTGTAACCACTACTTTAAATGGTGGCTATGGTAGTAGAACGGTAGTTGGTGGCGCAGGTTTTTTAATGAATAATGAAATGGATGATTTTAGCGTAAAACCTGGTGTGCCTAATATGTACGGCGCTGTTGGAGGTGAAGCAAATGCTATTGAGCCAAACAAGCGTATGTTAAGTAGTATGAGCCCAACATTGGTTTTAAAAAAAGGTAAGCCATACATTGTTTGTGGTACACCAGGCGGTACAACAATACCTACATCTGTTTTTCAAACATTGGTAAACTTACTTGAGTTTAATATGAGTGCAGAAGATGCCGTGAATAAACCCAAGTTTCACCACCAATGGCTACCCGATGAAGTAGCCGTAGAACCAAGTTTTCCTGCAAAAACAATTGCAGAACTGCAAGCAATGGGCTATAAAATATCGCCACGAACAGCAATCGGTCGTACAGAGGCAATTCGTATTTTACCTAATGGTAAATTAGAAACAGCAGCCGATAAAAGAGGTGATGATAGTGTTGCTGGCTTTTAACTGTTGCAGTAGTGCTTTAAATGTAGATGTGACGAGTTGTAAATAGAACTTGCCGCTATTTTTGTGCATTAAAAATTCTTTTACGTATGCTTTTAACATTTAGCTATACGTGGCATGATTTGTTCTAAGTCATTGCTGTCCAAAACGTTTTTAAAATATCTAGTTTTACGTTCAGTTATTCTTG
>JASGCX010000093.1 GCA_030053925.1 Flavobacterium sp. | reverse complement strand
ATATTTATATGCTTTGTGAATAAAAAAAGAGGCTGCCCTTTTGAGACAGCCTCTTTTTTACAAAAAAAATAAAATAATGTATTACTTACACCACCACATTTTTGCATAATTATCATCTGTACCACCCAAGCTAGTAACAGCTGCTGTATAATTTGTGCCGTTTAAAGCACTTTCGGTTGTTGGATAACCCAATCTGTATGGCACACCTCTAGCGTCTACTGCATCTACCGCAGGTACAAGTGTAGGAAAACCTGTTCTTCTCCAATCGTTCCAGGCTTCCCAACTATTCAAGTAAGAATGTACCCATTTTTCAGTTATAATTTGTTTATGACCTGTGCTAGCAACATAAGGTACGCCACTAGACAGCATATAAGCATCATAAGCAGTTTGAGTAAACACACCATACTGCTCAAATGAAGCTTTAATTGCATCTGCATATTTTAGAGCAGCATCGGTATCGCCACCACTTACATAACCTAGTTTTGCTGCCTCAGCTTGGCAAAATAACACTTGTGCATAGGTAAAAATTGGCATTGAAGAACCTTGACCTCTAAAATATGACCCAATTCTACTATAAGCTGCAGGAATATTTATTGCAGCGTTTCTACCGTAAGGCAAGCCTTTTACAGTACCGCCAGCAAGTATTTCTGCATATATAGGCAATCTTGGGTCACTTTTTGGAGACATGTAATCTGTCATTGTGGTACTAATTGCATAGTCATTTCTGTTACCGATAGTATAATTGCTGTACCAAGGATTAGAGTTGTTTGGATCGCCTGATATGTATTTGTACATAACGTTTTGGCTATTACTAGTAATAACACCAGCGGCTATTGCTGCGGCATATTCTGCTTTGCCTTTTGTAGCATCTACTTTAGATAAGCGTAGAGCCATAATCATGCGTTGTGTATTTGCAAATCTTTTCCAAGCCGCCATATCTCCGTTAAATAAAACATCGCCTGTTACACCTGATTCCGATTCTTTAATCTGTGCAACTGCTTCTGTTAGTTCTTTAAAAAGATTGGTGTAAATATTTTGCTGCTTATCATACACAGGTGAATAATTAGCACCTCCTTTTAAAGCATCTGTATATGGTAAATCGCCCCATTTGTCAGTCATTAATAAATAGTAATGTGCTTTCAAAATACGTGAAACAGCTATTTGATTGTCTTTACTACCGTTACCACTAGCAGCACTATTACTTTCATTATTATAATTAATAATTGTTTGAAGATTATTTAATGGCCCAGCATACCAAGTATTAAAAGATAAATTCCTATCGCTATACAATGATGAACCAGGGTAAGGTCCTTCGGAAAGATGTTGTACGTAAAGTGCCGCAAGTCTACTAGCTGCTGTGCTTCCTTGTACTAAATCCGAATAAGATTGTAAAGAATTGGTTAACAACGCTTTGGTAGAAGCAGTTGTTAGTAAAGTAGGATTTACATTAGTGCTTCCAAATTTGTTACAGCCTGAAATAAACAAGCCTGCAACAACTATATATATTATTCTTTTCATTTCTATTGATTTATGGTTTATTAAAATGTAACTCTAATATTGGCACCAATTTGTCTTGTTGCAGATAATTGTCCACCCTCTCTGTAGAAAACCTCTAATTCAGAAGGATCTACGCCATATTTTTTAGTAGTTGCCCAAATTAACCAAGCATTTTGCAAAATGATACCAATATTAGCTGATTTTGCAATTTTGGTTTTTTCAAGTAATTTTTTAGGTATAGAGTATCCAAAACGTACTTCACGTAATTTAATGTAAGAAGCATCTAACAATACATTTCTTGCATCTCTTTGGCGAGCAGTGTACCAATAAGCTCTAGCAGAAATGTATCTGTTATTCTCGGTACCATTAGCGAACATACCTGGTATTCTAATACCACCATTTCCTACGTTTCCACCAGCTAAAGTATAGCTACCTGGGTAATCTCTCCAATCGAAACCTTTATCGTTTGTACCCACTGTTTCTTCTGATAAACCAGTACCAGAATTAAAGTTTCTTGTTTCAGAGTAGAATAAGCCACCGCTTTGAAAATCAATAGAAAACGTTAAATCGAATCCTTTGTATTTGAATGAATTGAAAATACCACCAGTCCAATTAGGTAACACTTGGCCAATTTCTTTTCCTATGTCGTACAATGGCTGACCAGTATCATCAATGATGGTTTTACCAGTTTTTTCATCAGTTCTCCATTTGCGACCATAATAAGTACCCCATTTACCACCAACAGGATGTTCTAAACGTGTATCATATCTGTTAGTTGCAAATAAATAAGTATTTAAACCAGGTGCTAAAGCATCAACAGAGTTGCTATTTTTTGCCCAGTTTGCACTTACTTCCCAACTAAAATTCTTGCTTACAATTGGGCTACCAGTAATTGAAACCTCTATACCACGGTTAATAATTTTACCAGCATTAATTTGTGCAGTTGTAAAACCGCTACTTGCAGACACACTCACTGGTAAAATTTGATCTATGTTTACATTTTTATAAACCGCTACATCTAATCCTATTCTTTTGAAAAATCTCAATTCAATACCTGCTTCGTAAGCTGTACTTAATGAAGGTCTAATACCACCACCTCTATATTGATCGCCAATTGCAGCGGAGGCATTTGCACCATAAAAAGAACCATTGTTAATTGCAAGGTCTAACTCATGAGGAGCTAAATCATTACCTACAGAAGCATAAGAAGCTCTTAATTTACCAAAGCTTAGCCATTTAGTTGTTGAAGAATTTTTTAATAGTTCTGTAAAAATGAAACTTGTACTAACTGAAGGGTACAAATAAGAGTTTGCATCAGCAGGTAACGCAGAATTCCAATCGTTACGTAAAGTTCCATCAACATAGACGATGTCTTTATATCCAATTGAAAGTTTACCATAAATACTGTTCACAATCTTCTTTCGGTAAGTTCTTGTTACCTTAGGTCTTGCTACAGAAGCCGCAATATCAAAATAATTAGCCGAACTTAAACCACCTTCAGTGTTCATAGCTAATTCGCTATAGTTTTCTTGTCTTATATTGCCACCCAAAAGACCATCAACAGAAAAAGCACCAAACTTATTTTTGTATGCAAGATTTGTCTCATAGTTCATTTCTTTATAATTATTCTGCAATATCTCATATCTATCTAGGTTTAAACCACCACTAGCGGTTCTAAAATCCTCTTCGTTGTTGTAAGAGTTCATTCTAGCATAAGATTGCAAGTTTAAGTGCTTGTTTATTTTAATATTTAAACCAACATTACCAACTAAACGGTTATTTCTTTGCGTACCATAGTTTTCTTTAATTACGAAATATGGATTATCCCAGTACTGTGGTGCCCCATATACAGCTAAATCGCTAGATGCATTAGGATCGCCAATGTTCCAAGAATTTAAACTACCATCTGGCTGACGGTATGTTTTCATTCGCTCTAAATCTAGTTGACGTTGAAACCATTGATTAAAGTTTTGAGTAACATTCAAGCCATCTAAGCGGTAACCCTCTCTTGGCTTACCAACAGTGTAAGAAGTTGTATAAGTTAAATCGTTAGATAGTGTTATGTATTTACCAATATCGTAGCTACCATTTACACCAATTTGGTGTTGATCTCTATTTGCACCAGGAATAATTAAATTTCTGTTTTGATTACCATAAGTCATTCTAAAATTATAACTCTCACCACCACTAGAAAAAGAAACGCTGTTATTAAAATTTCTACCTGTTTGGAAGAAGTTTTTTACGTTATTAGGTTGCGCAGTTAATGGCGACAATTGACCAAACTCAGAACCAGGATACCAACTGAAATATGGTCTGTACATAGTACCATCAATTTTGGGTCCCCAGCTTTCATCAGCACCATATTCTAACATTCTTTGCCCGTTAAACGATGCCCAAGATGCAGGATGAACCAATGGATCGTATTTGAAAATATAAAAACCCTGATCGTCTAAATAGTCGGTACCAGTCCACCCTGACGGATTCAATGATTTTTTGTTTGTATAAGAAGAAGAGTAACCACCGGCATATTTGTTTTGATATGGTGGAATAATAGCCAATCTCTCAAATGTTAAACCAAGATTCACTTCTACACTTTGTGCATTTTTTCTTGAGCCTTTTTTGGTAGTTATTACAACCACACCATTTTGCGCTCTTTGACCATATAAGGCAGATGCTGCAGGCCCTTTTAAAACAGAAATGTTTTCTACGTTATCCATTATTACAGCAGCTTGATCCGTAATTGTACCATCTACCACAAACATTGACGATCCGGTACCTGTTACACCTGTCACACCTCTTATTATTATGTCGGCATTATCAAAAGTAGAACTTGGTGACCCTACTAGTTGCACACCTGCAACCTTACCCACTAAAGACGAACTAACGTCTACAGATTTTGCCACAGTTAAGTTTTCACCCTTAACTTCTTGTATAGAATAACCTAGTGCTTTTTTCTCTCTTTTAATACCTAATGCCGTTACAACCACCTCGTCAATAACTTGATCATTTGGCGAAAGCACAATGCCTAATATGTTAGAGGCACCAATTTTAATGTCTTTTTGCAAGTAATTAACTGCCGATACAATCAATACATCGCCTTCTTTTGCGTTCAATTTAAACGAGCCGTCCGCAGCAGCAGATACACCTGTTTTTGTTCCCTTAATTAAAATTGATGCAGAAGGAATAGGACTACCTCCTAAATCAGTTACCCTACCTGTAACCGTTTTGGTCTGCGCTGTAGCAACGATAGTTGACACCATCACTACAAAGAGTGTTAAGAATTTTCTCATAATTGTTTTTTTTAGATAATAAAAATCATTTTATTAAAAATTTGTTATCAAATTCATAACAAAATGTTAAAAAACAAAGATACAGGGTAAGAAAAGAAAAAAAAAAATTTTTTTAACAGATTGATTTTAATTAATAAGTATTCATGCTATTTACCAAATAACCATGCAATAAAAAAAACTAAAATATATTTCAACATTAACCCCAAAAAAGAACTTTGTGCAATAAAATGAAGCAAATAAATTGAAATAGAAATTTGCCTCGCTAAAACAACAATCTTTCTTTCCTTCAAATATCTTTGCACCTATGAAAATTTTAGATGGCAAACTAGCCGCTGCCTCGGTAAAGGCGGTTTTGAAAGCAGAAGTTGGTATATTATTACAAAACAATCGGCGTAAGCCACACTTAGCGGCTATTTTAATAGGTAATAATGGGGCTAGCGAAACTTATGTGGCTAGCAAAGTAAAAAACTGCGAAGAAGTTGGCTTCGAGTCATCGTTAATTCGCTTTGAAAGCAATACTACCGAAGAACAATTGCTATCTAAAATTACCGAATTAAATAACAATACCACCGTTGACGGCATTTTGGTACAACTACCTTTACCTAAACATATTAGCGAAGCCAAAGTGATTGAAGCCATTAGCCCTGCAAAAGATGTGGATGGTTTTCACCCCGTAAGTGTGGGCAAGTTGGTACAAGGCTTGCAAACCTTTATTCCTGCTACACCTTATGGCATTATGCTAATGCTTGAGCATTTTAATATTGAAACCAAAGGCAAGCACGCCGTGGTTATTGGTCGCAGCAATATTGTGGGCCGCCCAATAAGCATTTTACTCAGCAGCAATCACCCACAGGGCAATTGTACCGTTACGTTGTGCCACAGCCATACACCTAATTTGCAAGAAATTTGCCTTCAGGCAGATATTATTGTGGCAGCACTTGGCAAGCCTGGCTTTGTAAAAGCCAATATGGTTAAAGATGGTGCTGTAATTATAGACGTAGGTATTACACGTGTAGAAGATGCCACGGCCAAAAAAGGTTTTCGTATTAAAGGCGATGTAGATTTTGATGAAGTAGCACCAAAATCGTTAGCCATTACACCAGTACCAGGTGGTGTAGGCCTTATGACCATTGCAGGTTTACTTAAAAACACCTTACAGGCTTATAGGAATAATGGTATTAATTAGTAATTAGTAATTAGCAACCAATCAATTAGCAACCAATCAATTAGCAACTATCAACTAACAATTATTAATTATTAATTATTAATTAATTAACCATTTCACATACATGTCTCAAATCTCAAATCATACATCACAAATCACCAATCAACTACCTGTTATGGAAAGTTTCTACACCATTCAAGGTGAGGGCTTCTATCAAGGTAGTGCTGCCTATTTTATTCGTTTGGGTGGCTGCGATGTAGGTTGTGTTTGGTGCGATGTAAAAGACAGTTGGGATGCTTCAAAACATCCACAACTAAGTATCAATACAATAGTAGGACAAGCTATTCAAGAAGTCAATAGTCAATCAACTTCAAACTCCAAACTTCAAACTATAAACTCAGTACTCGCTGTAGTTACTGGCGGCGAACCGCTTATGCACAATTTGGATGCATTAACAAAAACTTTGCACCAAGCAGGCTTTCGTACCAATATTGAAACCTCGGGGTCTTCGCCTTTAAGTGGCAGTTGGGATTGGATTTGCCTCTCACCCAAAAAATTTAAAGCACCATTACCAAATGTTGTGCCTTTTGCCAATGAACTGAAAGTAGTCATCTTTAACAAACACGATTTTGCTTGGGCCGAAACCTACGCAGCGCAAGTATCGCCTACTTGTAAGCTCTATCTACAACCTGAATGGGATAAAGCCGCATCTATTACACCTTTAATAATAGACTACATAAAAGCTAATCCTAAATGGGAATTAAGTTTGCAATTACACAAATACATTAATGTTCCGTAAACACAATTTCTGATTTGTGATTTGTGATTTGTGATTACCGATTCATGTCATCACAACAATTCGTGTAATTAGTGTAATTGAGCAATCATTCGTGTAATTGTCTGATTTGTGATTTGTGATTTGTGATTACCAATTCATGTCATCACAACAATTCGTGTAATTAGTGTAATTGTTCTAATTCGTGTAATTATGCACTAATTCGTGCCATCACATTTTTAACACCCTCAACTCGTTGCTTTTCCCGAAATTGCTGCTTTATACATTTATGAAGCAATTAATTTTAATAGCGGCTATCTTATTTTCTAGTACAGGTTTTTCGCAAACCTACAATCCTGATAAGATTAATAAAAAAGCGATTTCTATTTACCAAAAAGCCATAGAACACCTTGGCTATGCAGCGTACAAAGAAGCTATTACGGCTCTTGAAAAGTGCATTAATATTGACAAAAATTATGTTGATGCTTACTTATCGTTAGCAGGTGCTTATGGCGAATTAAAAAACTACAAAGCAGCTATTGCCAATTACGAAATTGCTAAAGAAAAAGACAGTACCTATTGCAAAATTTACAGCCTACCCTACTCTATTAACCTTGCTGGCGAAGGTAAATTTGAAGATGCTTTAGCGGCAGTAAATAACTTTGCTACACTGCCAAACCTTGGCGAAAGAACACAAAAAAGCATCAAATACAGAAGAGACAGCTACACATTTGCCATTAACTATCAGCAAAAGCATCCCAACAAAAACTATGTTTTTAGCCCCATCAATTTAGGCGACAACATTAACAGCGAACGCTCAGAATATTTTCCTTCGCTAACAGTAAATGATAGCTTATTGGTTTTTACTCGTAGAGAAGGTGGCGGTGAATATTTTTACAAAACCAATATTACCAACCCTAATATTTTACCCAAAGCAGTAAAAATTGCTGGCGATATTAACGATGAGCCTTTTAAAGGTGCTATCACTGTTTCGGCCGATGGTGAATGGCTGATTTTTGCAGGCAATATTGATAACAATTCGCACGATAACTTCGACCTATACATTTGCTACGCTACACCAACAGGCTGGAGCCAACCGCAAAATCTTGGCACCAACATCAACACAAGTTATTGGGAAAGCGCACCTAGCATTAGCCCAGATAAAAGAGTGTTGTATTTTAGCAGCAACCGCACAGGTGGCTACGGTGGCGCAGATTTATACGTAAGCTACCGAGACGAAAAAGGCAAATGGAGCAAAGCAACCAACATGGGATCTGATGTGAATACTTTGGGCGATGAAACAGCACCTTACATACATGCAGATAACCAAACATTGTACTTTACATCTAGCGGCTTGCAAGGCTATGGCGGTACAGATATTTTTGTAATGCGCAAAAGTTTGACAGGTGCTTGGAGCCTTCCACAAAATTTGGGCTATCCTATTAACACAATAGAAAATGAAGGTAGCCTTGCCGTTGCGCCAAATGGTGTAAGTGCTTACTACGCAAGCGATAGAAGCGATACTCGTGGCGGTTTAGACCTCTACAAATTTGACCTAAGAGAAGACGTACAACCTTATAAAACCTTGTACATAAAAGGCTTTGTGTACGATAAAAATACCAGCAAAGGCCTACCGAGTAATGTAGAATTAATAGACAACAATACCGGTAAAACCTTGATGAATGTACAAACCGACGAAACCGGCTTTTACTTTGTAACACTACCTGTAAAAAAGGATTACACATTTGCCGTAAACAGAAAAGGCTATTTATATTTTAGTAAACTGTACGAACTATCTAGCAAAATAGCAGATAGCATTTATAAAGAAGACATTTACCTACAACCAATAGAACTGAATAAAATTACTGCACTTAAAAACATTCAGTTTGAAACCAACGCTTACCAACTAAAAAACATAAGCAAAATAGAACTTGATAAGCTACTACAATTACTCAGCGATAATACTACTATTAAAATTGAAGTAAGCGGCCACACAGATAATGTAGGTAAAGCCGAAGACAATTTAAAACTTTCTACCAACAGAGCAAAAGTGGTTGTTGACTATTTAGTAGAAAAAGGTATAGCCGCACAACGCTTGCAGTACAAGGGTTTTGGCGCAACCAAGCCACTGGCAGATAATGCAACAGAAACTGGCAGAAGCACCAACAGACGAACAGAATTTACAGTAATTGGGTTGTAACTAATTTGCCATTAATAGCACTTGTATTACCTTCATCTCTACTTATGACAAATGATGTTTTACACCAAATTGCTTTAACACAAATTGTAGGCATTGGTGTTGTTCAAGCAAAGCAATTGATTGACCATTTTGGTGATGCAACTTCTATTTTCAAAGCTTCTAAAAAAGCATTGAGTAGCATTGATGGTATTGGCGAAATAAAAGCTAAAGCCATTAAAGACTTTGACGATTTCAAACCTGTTGAAGAAGAAATTAGTTTTTGCCACAAACACCATATTAGCCCATTATTTTTAAAAGATGTTGATTATCCGCAGCGCCTATTGCATTGCTACGATGCACCAACGGTTTTGTATTACCGTGGCAACGCGAACTTAAACAACACAAAAATTGTGAGCATTATTGGTACAAGAAGCAATACCGATTATGGCAAGCAAATAACCGAACAAATAATTAAAGCCTTACAACCGCTAAACGTATTAATAGTAAGTGGTCTTGCTTTTGGTGTTGATGCCATTGCACACAAATCGGCGGTACAAAACAACTTGCAAACTGTTGGTGTGTTAGCGCATGGCTTAGATACTATTTACCCGTCACAACACAAGTTATTGGCCAAAGACATGCTTTTAAACGGTGGGTTAATAACAGAATTTCCCAAAAATACAAAGCCCGACAAACACAATTTTCCTCGCAGAAATCGCATAGTAGCAGGCATGGCCGATTGTACAATAGTAATAGAAACCCAAGCCAAAGGCGGCAGTATGATAACCGCAGAACTTGCTTACAATTACAACAGAGATGTTTTTGCCGTACCAGGAAAAATTACCGATACAAAAAGTAGTGGCTGTTTAAAACTTATTCAGCAAAACAAAGCGGTTATTTTTACCGATGTAAATAGCTTAATAGAAACCATGGGCTGGGAAACAAAAACGCCTAAGCCTAAAAAACAACGTGAACTATTTGTAGCGCTTACACAAGATGAACAAACCATTGTAAACATTCTCACAGCAAAAGACCTTGTAGGCATAGACGATATTTACCTTCAATCTGGCTTAAGCAGTAGTTCGGTAGCAGCAGCTATGTTGGGTTTAGAATTGCAAGGCTTAATCCTTTGTTTGCCTGGTAAAATGTATAAAATAGCGTAACGGTGGGTGGTGGTTCATGGTTCATGGTTGATGGGTCATGGGTGATGGTTCATAGGTGATGGTTCATAGGTGATGGTTCATAGGTGATGGTTCATGGTTCATGGGGGATGGGGGATGGGTCATGGGTGATGGGTAATGGTTCATGGGTCATGAGTGATGGTAGACGGTTCATGGTGTTAAAGCAGAAATTTTTTTAAGCACTTATTTAACTAGCTTTTTCATTTGCTTAAAATCAATATCTAAAAGCTCAAAATACGCAGCATTTGGCAAGTAATAGTGCCACCATTCTGTATCAAGTGCTTTAAAACCTTGTTGTTCCATGACAGTTTTTAGTAACTGTCTATTTGCCAAAACAGTGCTATCTAATTGCCTATAATTGTGGTGTGCTTTCTCGGTGAAATCATCAAAAGGGGTAGGCATTGGTAATGGCATACCCGTTTGCAGATTGTACAAAGTTACATCTACCGCTATGCCTCTGTTGTGGCCGCTACCTTTTGCAGGGTTGGCGGCATATCTATCGTCTGGCACTATTTGCCACATTGTTTTAGTTACACTATAAGGGCGGTAAGCATCGTAAATTAATAAACCTAAACCTTTTGTTTTTAGGTTATTGGCTACAGCTTGCAAGGCTTTTACAGCGGCTAAACGTAGGTAGGCTTTGGGTTTTGAGTACAATATTTTGTGCGTAAAATTGCTTGTGGTGGCATACACAAAATTTGTTTTTACATGGGCTACATACTTATCAATAGCCACCATTTGCTTTAAGGAATCTTGTGTGATGGATGCCTTAAAATAAACTGCATTGCTAACAATGGTTAATCCAAATTCATTTTTTGGCAAGGTGTTTGCCAATTGCGCCGCACTTCTATTATTACCTAATAAAAAAGCAATTGCTAGCATTGTAATAATGTATTGCTGCTTCATTTTGTACTAATAGTTTTTTTGTTCATCAATATACAACAACATGAGGTTTTTTCTTACAATAGTAGCTGCCTTTTTATTTGTAGGTGCAGCAAAAAGTCAAAATTTAGACGCTGTTTTCAATATCAATATCTTAGATAAATACCAACCAATTACTGGTAAAGCTAGCTTTTACAGCAAAAATTTACACGGTACTAAAACAGCAACTGGTGAAAGATATGATAATAACAAACTTACAGCAGCAAGCAACAGCTTTAAACTAAATACTTGGGTTTGTGTAACCAATATATGTAATAGCGAAAGTGTAACTGTGAGAATTAACGATAGAATGCACCCAAAAATGGCAAAAAGGGGCCGTGTGATTGACTTGAGTAGGCTAGCAGCAAAGAAATTAGATTTTATTGAGGCAGGTATTACAAAAGTACTAGTTGTGCAAATTGATACCCCCGAAGGTTCTATCACTTTTTTAACAAAAAAATATCAAAATCACTAAAATTCAAATTACACCTGTATTTTCGTACCAATTATAAAAACAAGTTTATGAAGAAAATCGTTCTATTATTTGTTTCTGTGGCAATTGCTGTTACTGCATTTAGCCAAACAACTAACCTTAAAAAATTACCTTCTTTAGGTATTGGCTTTAATTTAAAAGATTTTAAAACAGCAGGCTTAATCAACACCAAATCTTTAAGCGATGTGTTAGTAAATAAATCTTACGCTAAAGTTAAAGAAATGGCACCTGGCCTAAATATTAGTTACTACCAAGGTTTAACTAACAATATCGATTTTGTGGCTACGTTAGGTGCCACTTTTACTGAGTACAATTACCGAGGAAAAACTTTTGGTTCTACCAGTAATTTTTTACTAGACCTCGATGCGCATTTAAACTTCAAGTTATTAACCGATAATTACTTTGTAGTGCCTTACATCACTGCAGGATTAGGTACATCTATGTACAGAGGTTCTTATTTTATGGCTTATAGCATTGGCGGTACAGGTTTGCAATTTAATTTAGGTGAAGGATCATTCCTTTTCTTACAATCTACTTACAAGTATCACGTATCTGAAAACAGTAAAGAAAACTTAAACTACTCATTAACTTTTGCATCTCCTTTAATGGAAAGAAAAGCAGCACCTGTTGTAGTTGCACCACCTGCTGCACCAATTGTAGTTGCCGAAAAAGATACTGATGATGATGGTATTGTAGATAGCAAAGACAAATGCCCCGCTGTTGCAGGTACTGCTAAATACGATGGCTGTCCTGTACCTGATACCGATAAAGATGGTATTAACGATGAGAATGACAAATGCCCTAAAGTTGCCGGTTTAGCTAAATACAATGGTTGCCCTATACCAGATACAGATAAAGATGGCATTAACGACGAAGAAGATAAATGTAAAAATATACCCGGTGTAGCTAGCTACCAAGGCTGTCCAATACCCGATACTGATGGTGATGGCGTAAATGATGAAGTAGACAAATGTAAAACTGTTGCAGGGCCTGCTAGCAATGGTGGTTGTCCCGAAATTGAAGCAAAAATTGCCGAATTAGCTAAAAATGTAAATTTCGCTACAGGTGGTAGCGCAAAAATTACTTTCAAAAACTACAAAACTTTAGATGAGGTAGTTGCTATTTTAAAAGAACATACAAATGCTGTATTAAGCATCGAAGGTCATACAGACAATGTAGGTTCTGTAGCTATTAACACTAAAATATCTCAAAAACGTGCTGACGCTATCAAAGCATATTTTGTGAAAAAAGGTATCGATGCTAGCCGTTTAACAGCAACTGGTTTTGGTTCATCTAAACCAATTGGCGATAACAAAACTGCAAAAGGTAGAGCAGAAAACCGTAGAGTAGCATTAAACTCAAAATACGAGTCTAAATAATTAGCACTAGCTAAATTCTTAAAAGCGCCACTGAAATTCAGTGGCGCTTTTGTTTTTTATCAAATAAACGTACATTAGTGCCATTAATACATTTTTTATGAAACGATTGTTGGTGTTGGTTTTATTGCTAAACGTTACTTTATTAAAAGCATCGGTAGATACAATAACCATTTACAGTGCTAGTATGAAAAAAGATATTAAAACGGTGGTAATTACACCCACATTGTACAGTACAAACAAGCATTACCCTACCGTTTACTTACTACACGGCTACAGCGATAGTTACAATGGTTGGATAAAACGTGTACCACAAATTGTGAAAATGAGTGACACTTATCAAGTGATTATTGTTTGCCCAGATGGTGGCTATAGTAGTTGGTACATTGATAGCCCAATAGACACTACTTACCGTTACGAAACCTTTGTAGGCACAGAAGTACCTAACTACATCGATGCACATTATAACACCATCCAAAATAGAAAAGCACGGGCTATTACAGGCTTAAGTATGGGTGGCCATGGTGGTTTGTTTTTAGGCTTTCGTTGTGCAGCTACTTTTGGTGCTTGTGGTAGTATGAGTGGTGGTGTAAATTTAAACTATAGCCGTAACAAATTTGATGTTGCAAAGCGCATTGGCGATACCATTAACCACGCAGCTAATTGGTACAACTATTCAGTTATTGGTGTGGTAGACAATTATCCTAAGCAAGGCTTGGCTATTATATTTGATTGTGGTGTAGATGACTTCTTTTATAAGGACAATGTAGCACTGCACAACAAACTTTTGAAACTGAAAATACAACATGATTATATAGAAAGACCCGGCAAACATGAATGGTTGTACTGGGCAAATGCAGTACAATACCAGTTATTATTTTTCAGAAACTTTTTCGATAAACAATAGGTTAGCTATAAATGCAAATGGCTTCACGGTAGCAATCAATGCTGTTAAATGTTTGGGCAGAGTTAACAATTTAGCGAAATACTTAAAGAAAAAAGTTGTATTTACCAATCTTGCTTTGTACCCATTGTGTTATCGTAGTACACAGCTTGCTTTACAATACCAAGTTCATAAAAAGCTTGTGTAAGTAAATAGCGGTTTTTTACATCAAATTTTTTGCACAGTATAGAACTGTATTCCTTCACGGTGCTTTCCGTTGTATTCATCAATATTGCTATTTCTGAAAATGATAAATCTGCACCATTTAAAATAATAAACTCTCTTTTTGGGGGTTTTAAAAAAGAATAGCATTTGTTAATAATAGCACTAGTAGGTACTGTAATTTTTATGTTATTTGGATGATTTACCAACAGTCTATCACAAAATAATTGCCCCTTTTGTACAGCTTCAATAGCTAATTGTAATACATTGGCTGTGCCATAAACATTTTTATAAGCAACCGAGTTAGGTGTTAAAAAATATTTGGTAATAAAAGCAGATGCACCTTCTGTAAACATTTCTGCAATTAAGGAATCGTTGGTATAAGACGATATTGCAATAATTTTAATGCTTTGATACTTATTGGCAAAATACATGGTTACAATAAGCCCATTTATTTTAGGCAATTTTACATCAAGCAATAATAAGTTTGGTAGTTTGTGGTTGGGTAGTTTAGATAATTGTACTAATAAATCGTACCCATCTAGTGCAGTAAGTACTAGTTTATGGCCTAATTTGTTTACTTGCTGTACTAGCACATCCATTTCTAGTGGGTTATTATTGGCTATAGCTATTGTAAGCATATTTTTAGTTTTATTAGTTAATGCTTTATAAGGCACAAACATATTAAGGGGGGGTAAATGTGTATGCGAACGCAATATAAAAAACAATTACTTACATACATATAGTTGCAGCTTATTTAAGAAAAAATACCTACCTAGGTAGGTATTTTTAAAACATTATAAAAAATTAACTAGTAAATAGTATTGATTTGCAATAATAAAAATTAGGGCCAAAAAATATCTACCTAGCTATGTATTTTTATATACTCGGCTTGCCTTAGTTTTATGGTGTTGAATAGGTAAGGGTGTACAACTTATGTATGCAACACGGTTAATGGCCATTAACACAAGTGCTTTCCTTAGCACTTAAATATAGGACGCTGAACAACCAACCCATGGCGATAGACAGGTGTGGGAAATTATATACTTTAAGAAAAAATACCTACCTAGGTAGGTATTTTTAAAACATTGTAAAAAATCAACTAGTAAATAGTATTGATTTGCAATAATTAAAATTAGGCACTAAAAATATCTA
>JASGCX010000092.1 GCA_030053925.1 Flavobacterium sp. | reverse complement strand
GCTAAACCTTTTTGTAAAAATCGACCTAATGTTGTGGCTCAACAAGCCTTTTGACAATCATCAACAAGATATAAAACCCCAGTTTGCTTTTGGGTGAAATTATACAGGGGGTGGAATTTGAAATGTCTTAAATTAAAGGATTACTGAACGTAAAACTAGATATTTTAAAAACGTTTTGAACAGCAATTACTTAGGCTTACAATTTACCTACAAAAAAACACCTTTAAGCATCCAATATTTCTACCAATTCTTGAAGCTCGTTACGCATTGTTTCGTTGCTAGGTAGGTTGTAGCATTTACTTAGTTCTTCTAGTAAAATTTGTAGTGAACGCTTGTGAGAAATAGGCTTATAGTGTGCTTTAGTAGGCGTAGTACCAATACGTTTAAAGTAGTTTTCTATATCGTTATGAGAATGTGCTTGCCCTGTAGTAGCATCTACAAAAAATAGAATCTTATTTTGCGGATGACTAGTGTGGGTTAATGCATCATAGTCGTCTTGAAAAAACGCTACAATAAATTGCTTAGGAATATTAATTATGCTAGCGTTTATTTCTAGCAATTCGCACATTACTTGATAAATGATACCATTAGTTATAGCATTGCCTTGTTTAGTAGCCAATACTTTATTTACAAAAAACTCATCTGGCTTACTGTACAAAACCTCACCACCTTTAAGGTTATAATAGTTGTAAATTATACTGCTTAATACATTGGCTTGTTCAAGTGGGGTTAAGTAACTATTTAGTTCTAGCCACACATTGCGCCTTATTTTTTCAATTTCTTGTAATACAGGTGTGGTTTGCAGGTCGGGGTATTGATGTTTGGCTATTAATAAAGCACCAAACAATAAATCATGCTGACCACTATCTCGCCATTCTATCAAATCGTTTTTTAAATCGGTAAAATGTAAGCGATGGATAAGGTTAGATATGCGCTCTTGCACATCTTCGCTTAGTGTATTTTCCCAAAGATTTTCTAGGTTTGGAATAATGGCTTTGCCAAAGTTGGCAATACGCTCCGATACGTGCGAATATACTTCTACGTCTGGGTCGTCTATTAAAGTAAACAATGCATTTAATTCTTTAGTTTGTTGCATAGCAGATCGTAATTTAATACTGAAATAGTGTTATAAAAGGATTAATACCTTTTACAATCACTCCAACGTTCAAACTAAGTTAAAAATTATGTTTGTGTACAATTTTACTTATTCCACTGTTGGGGAAAAATGTTTTTTCTAAAGCCATTATACGGTAGCCATTATCAACATAAACTGCTTTTAAGCTATCAACAAATAACTAATGCATTTGTTATCATTGCTAAACGAAGTTGTATTTACAACAATATTTTTAAATAATTTATATCTTGCTTAGTAACTTCAACAGGCAAATGTTAATAATTAGATAGGTTTAATAAATTGTACACGCTGCATCTATTTACCCTCTATCTTGCATCTTTATTATTTTAATAACCTTCTGATGGCTAAAATAAGTATCCCTAAATTTCCTGTGGTAAAAGTGCCACTGCATACCGAACTAAGAAAACGTGTACAGGCATATTTTGATGAAAAGGGCATCACATCTGCTGGTACGGCCAATTTATTTACCAAAGCAATTGTTATGATTGCTGCGCTAATTGTGGTGTACTTGCATCTTTTATTTTTTACACCAGTTTGGTACATTGCCATTGTAGAATGTGTAATAATGGGCGGCTTGGTGGCTGGCATTGGTTTTAACGTGATGCACGATGGTAGCCACGGTAGTTTTAGTACTAAAAAACTGGTGAATAAAATAGCTGCTACAAGTATTAATATGCTTGGTGCCGATCATTTTATGTGGAACATGAAACACAACATGATTCACCACAGTTTTACCAATATAGATGGTGTGGATGACGATATTGAAATTGGCGTGTTTATGCGTATGGCACCAACACAAAAGCGTTTAAAAATGCACAAGTTTCAGCATTTCTACTTTTGGTTTTTATACATGCTGCTTTATGTATTTTGGATATTTTTTACCGATTATCACAAATATTTTACCCAAAAAATAGGTAATGTGCCACTTAAAAAAATGGCCATTAAAGACCATATTGCTTTTTGGGGTGTAAAATTGTACCATGCACTAGTATTTATTGTATTGCCAATAGTTACAGTAGGTTGGTTAGCGTGGTTAGTAGGCTTTTTGGTGATGACTATGGTAGCAGGTTTTGTATTAAGTATTGTGTTTCAATTGGCTCATACGGTAGAACATACGGCTTTTCCTACAGCTAGTGCAGATAGCAATACAATGAGCGACGAATTTGCTATTCATCAAATAAAAACAACAGCAAATTTTGCTACAAAAAACAAGTTAGTTAGTTGGTTAGTTGGAGGCTTAAACTTTCAAATTGAACACCACTTATTTCCCAAAATATCACACGTACACTACCCTGCTATTAGCAATATTGTTCGTGCAGTTTGTATGGAATATCAATTACAGTACATTGAATACCCAACCATGCGTAAAGCAATTGGCGCACATGTGCGCTTCTTAAGAAACATGGGTAGATACGATTAAGCGAATTGATGATTACCGATTTATGATTTGCAATTACTGTAAGAATTATAACAAAAAAGCGATGGTTTCTTAATTGAAATCATCGCTTTTTATTAGTGAACCTTTGTGGCTAGTTTACTTATTTATGTTCGCCAAAAACACTCCTCAATACATCGCTAATTTCGCCAAGTGTACAGAGGTTTTCAACTGCATCAATTACCAATGGCATCAAATTGTTTGTACCAACAGCCGCTCGATGTATTTTTTCTAAACAAATAGTTACTTGCTCGTTATTGCGCTTGGCTTTTAACGCTTGCAGTTTTGCTACTTGCTGCTTACCTATGCTATCATCTACTTTAAATACAGGCGTAACGCTTGTTTCAGCCGATTGAAACGCATTTACCCCAACAATTATTTTCTCGCCACTTTCTATTTTGCGTTGGTAATCGTAAGCACTACTAGCAATATCATCTTGCATAAAACCTTGCTCTATTGCGGCCACGCTACCGCCCATCGCATCTATTTTAGCAATTAAAGCCAATGCTTTCGTTTCTACATCTGCGGTTAAGTTTTCTACAAAATAGCTACCTGCTAAAGGGTCTACCGTGTCTGCTACACCACTTTCAAAAGCTACAATTTGTTGTGTACGCAATGCAATTTTTGCGGCATCTTCTGAGGGTAGGCTCAAGGCTTCGTCAAAGCCATTGGTGTGCAAACTTTGTGTGCCACCAAGTACTGCGGCCAATGTTTGTACAGTAACTCTTGCAATATTGTTTTGAGGTTGCTGCGCTGTTAAAGTGCTACCACCAGTTTGTGTATGAAAGCGCAACATCATGGCTTTTTCATCTGTTGCACCAAGGTCACGCATCATATTGGCCCAAATGCGTCTTGCGGCTCTAAACTTAGCCACTTCTTCAAACAAATTATTGTGAGCATTAAAAAAAAACGATAGCCTTTTGCCAAATACATTAATGTTTAAACCCTTTGCCTGTGCGGCTTGTACGTAGGCTTTGCCATTGCTTAATGTAAATGCTATTTCTTGCACGGCTGTACTTCCTGCTTCTCTAATATGATAACCAGAAATAGAAATGGTATTCCATTTTGGCAAGGCTGTTGCACACCATTCAAAAATATCTGTAATGATACGCATGGATGGTTTTGGTGGGTAAATGTAAGTGCCTCTAGCAGCGTATTCTTTTAAAATATCATTCTGTATAGTACCAGTAATTTTAGTTAAATCTGCCCCTTGCTGTTTGGCCAAAGCCACATAAAATGCTAGTAAAATAAAGCCTGTTGCATTAATGGTCATTGAGGTGCTTATATCTTCTAGCTTAATACCTGCAAATAAGCGTTGCATATCTTCTAAACTATCAATAGCCACACCTACTTTTCCTACTTCGCCTTCGGCCAAACAATGGTCACTATCGTAGCCAATTTGTGTAGGTAAATCAAAAGCCACACTTAAACCACTTACACCTTGGCTAAGTAAATAATGATACCGCTTGTTACTTTCTTCAGCAGTGGAAAAACCTGCGTATTGGCGCATCGTCCACAGCTTGCCACGGTACATATCTGGTTGAATACCACGAGTGAAAGGAAATTCGCCCGATAGTTCAGTTACAGGTTGTTGGTTGCTAGTTATTGGTGTGTAAATTGGTTGTATTTCAATACCCGAATCGGTTACTATTTTTTTCATGGCAATCGTTTTTAATCATAGAAAATCAATACCATCAAGCATAGCAGCGGTTACAACATTTTCTTCGCTTCAAAGCTTAATGCTTCTGCTACTATTTCGTGTAAATTGCCACGTTGGTTGGTCATCACATACTCAAGCACACGCCTGTTTAAATCTAAGCCCGTTGCGTTAGCGGCTAAACTAGCCGCAATTTGATTTACTGCAAGCATGTTTTGCTCTTTTAAATTTTTTACAGCATCCCAAGCAGCAGGGCTTACATAAATCTGTTGCGTAATGTTGTAGTCAAATTCTTCTCTAATGGCTTGTAACAATAACATTTGCATATCTCTAGCACCAATTTCAGGCACGTTTACACGGCTTACAACATTTGGCAATGCTATACGATTGGTAAGTAATAACAACCTTTCGTAGGCTTGTAGTTGCAAGGTTTTAGAGGCATTATCTACCGTTTCATTTGTATCAACTTTGGCTGCACCTTTGCGTTGCAAATACATCAATCTAGCGGCAACACCACAAACTACTGCGGCAAAACAAACCCCAACAATCATCGTTAAAGAATAAGTCATTGAAAACATTTTAATCTTACAAAAATAGCGGAAACACTAAGGTTTGTTCGTAATGATATTTTCCTTTTAACGATAATTAAGAACGATTGTTTAAAAGCATCATTTTTTAACTTTGCACAAATAATAGTGCGCATGGAAACAATAACAACATCACCGATAAAGCTTACACAAAGCGCTATCAACGAGATAAAACGTTTATTGAACGAGGACGGTTTTGACCAATCGAAAAAATTACGCATAGGCGTAAAAGGTGGCGGTTGCAGCGGCATGACCTACGTGCTTGGCTTTGACGATGCTACAGAACAAGATGAAGTGTACGAAAGTGGCGGCATAAGCTACGTAATGAACCCAAGCCATCAATTGTATTTGTTTGGTATGGAGGTAGATTGGCAAGGTGGCCTTAACAGTCGTGGCTTTACTTTTAGCAACCCAAATGCAAGTAAAACCTGCGGTTGCGGCACCTCATTTAGTGTGTAGATGTTTGACTAAAATAAATTTATCGAAATCCCTCTTTGCTTTTTGCTAGGGGGATTTTTTATTGCAGCATATTTGTAATAACTAAGTATTGGTATTGCTTAAATATATGTGATACCAATTTTGCTTGCAGAAACAACAGAACGCACAAAAACCCTTGCGTTTTCAGCGTATTCTGCCAGCGTTTTAATGCAACATTTTTAAACAAATAATGACACCAAATTTACCACATAGCAAAACTGTAATTATTGTTGTAGGGCCTACAGCCGTGGGCAAAACAGCACTATCGTTGCAGTTGGCACAGCATTTTAATACCGCTATTATTTCTGCAGATAGCAGGCAATGCTTTAAAGAAATAAGCATAGGTACAGCTAAACCTTCGCAAAAACAATTGGCGCAAGCCAAACACTACTTTATTAACTCGCATAGCCTACACCACAATGTAAATGCTGGTGTGTACGAGCAATATACATTGAATGTTTGCGATGAGATATTTGCTCAAAACAATGTAGCCATTATGGTTGGCGGTACAGGCTTGTACGTTAAAGCTTTTTGCGAAGGCATCGATATTATGCCAACCGTACCAACAAACATTCGTGCCAATATTATTAACCAATATCAAGCAAATGGGCTTAGTTGGCTGCAAAACGAACTGCAAACAAAAGACCCTATTTTTTGGCAAACAGCAGAACAACAAAACCCGCAGCGCTTAATGCGAGCCTTAGAAGTATTTGAAACTACGGGCAAATCTATTACTAATTATAGAAGCAATATTGCAGTTGAAAGGCCTTTTAACATAGTGAAAATAGGGCTAGAAATGCCAAGAGAACTGCTTGTAAAAAACATCAACTTACGTGTAGATGCAATGATGCAAGCTGGTTTATTAGATGAGGTAAAAAACTTACAAACACTACAACATTTGAATGCCTTACAAACCGTTGGCTACAAAGAATTATTTGCTTACTTAAAAGGCAATTGTAACTTAGCTACTGCCATTAATCAAATAAAAATAAACACAAGACAATATGCTAAAAGACAAATGACCTGGTTTAAAAAAGATGCAGACATTTACTGGTTCAACAACAACAACAAAACTGTAGGTGCAGAAGTAACAACTTTATTAGCAGAAATGGGTTTAGCATAGAGAAAATGAGTGTTGGTATAAAATTTTAACCTACTGGCAATAGCGCTACTATGTTTGACCTATAAATAACACCAATGAAACAAACACATCAACTCGCTAAAACTACTGCGCTATTATTAGGTTTTGTAACTAGTTTTGTATTTTTACTGGCCTTTTTTATAAATTTAGGTATTGCAATAGAATCCATTTTTATAGTAGGTGTATTTTTTGTTACTCTACAGGTAATAATAGCAATGCTTCTTGGTAGCACTAAAGAAATAACTCAATAAATAAAAATTAATCTTTCCATCCTAAAACACAAATATCAAAACATGAAAAAATGGCTATTGATGGTTTCTACTGGTATCTGCATAAGCAGCATATCATTTGCACAAACCAAACAAATTCAGTTTGAAAAGTACACTTTGCCCAATGGCTTAAAAGTGATTTTACACCAAGACAAATCGGCTCCAGTAGTGGCTGTATCGGCTTTGTACCATGTAGGTAGCAAAAACGAAGACACAGCTCGTACTGGCTTTGCACACTTTTTCGAGCATTTAATGTTTGAAGGTAGTGAGTATGTAAAGCGTGGCGATTTTAACAAGTATGTTTCTAACGCTGGTGGTTACTACAATGCGAACACCACACAAGATAGAACCTACTATTTTGAACTATTCCCAAGCAATCAATTTGCACTAGGCCTGTGGCTTGAAAGCGAAAGAATGTTGCATGCAAAAATTGAAGACATTGGCGTAAACACTCAAAAAGAAGTAGTAAAAGAAGAAAAACGCCAACGTGTAGACAACCAACCTTATGGTACTATTATTGGCAACGTATTTAGCCGTGCTTTTAAAGTACATCCTTACAGTTGGCAGCCTATTGGCAGCTTAGAACATTTAAGCCGTGCCAAACTGCAAGACTTTAAAGACTTCTACGCTAAGTTTTATGTACCCAATAACTGCGTACTAAGTATAGCTGGCGACATAGATATTGAAGCCACAAAAAAAGTGATTAACAATTATTTTGCTAGCATACCAAAAGGCACTAGCGAAATACCAAGACCAAATGTAGTAGAGCCGCCATTAGGTGGTGAAGTAAGAGATGTAATTGAAGATAATATTCAATTGCCAGCGGTAATACAAGCTTACCGTGCACCAAAACAAGGTAGCGATGAATACTATGCTTTCAACGTATTAAGTACCATTTTATCTGGTGGTAGTTCTTCTCGATTAAACAAAACTATTGTTGATGAAAAACAACTAGCAGTGGCTTCTGGTGCTTTTAACTATGCGTTAGAAGATGCTGGCTTGTTTATCACTTTTGGTATTGCTAATGCAGGTGTAAAACCAGAAGTGCTAGAAACCAATATCGATTCTATTATTAACGCAGTAAAAACTACATTGGTAGGCGAAAGAGAGTTTCAAAAAGTTAAAAACCAAACTACCACTGAGTTTGTAACACGTAATGCTACCATGCAAGGTATTGCCGAAACGTTGGCTAATTACGAAGTATATTTTGGCGATGCCAATTTGATAAATACTGAACTAGCAAAGTTTAACAAAATAACCCGTGAAGACTTATTGAACGTTGCTAAAAAATACCTTAACAAAGACAACCGTGTGGTATTGTATTATGTACCAAAAGGCAGCAAAAAGTAGTTTATTGAATTTATAAGTTTGATTGAAAACATCCAGTAAAAATTAATGCATGAAAAAGATATTATTGTACACCTTATTTGCACTACCAATGGCTGTAATGGCTCAGGTAGATAGAAGCAAAGCACCCAAACCAGGGCCAGCACCTGCTGTAAAAATTAGCGAACCAACCATTTTTACTTTACCAAATGGTTTAAAAGTATTTGTGGTGCAAAACACCAAATTACCAAGAGTTTCTGCTACGCTTACCATTAATAGAGAGTCGCTTATTGAAGGTAATAAAGCAGGCTTAACATCTATTGCAGGCGATTTATTACACAGGGGTACTACCAAGTTAAAAAAAGCCGAACTAGATGAAGCCATTGACTATTTGGGTGCTACTATTAATACATCATCTACAAGCGTAAGTGGTAGTTCGTTAAGTAGCAATTTTCCTAAAGTAATAGAATTGATGAGCGATATTGCTTTGCGTCCTGCTTTTCCTGCCGATGAACTTGAGAAGATTCGCACACAATCATTATCTGGTTTGGCCCAAGGCAAAGAAGACCCAGCCACTATTGCAAGAAATGTTACTTCAATAATAGTGTATGGCAAAAACCATCCTTATGGCGAAATAGAAACAGAAGCTAGCATTAAAGCAGTAACTGTTGACGATGTAAAAAAATACTACAACACTTACTGGAAACCTAACGTGGCTTACTTAGTATTTGTAGGCGATATTTCTGTAGATGCTGCAAAACAATTAGCCACCAAATATTTTGGTACTTGGGCAAAAGGTATAGTGCCTACACCTGTGTACAAAGCACCTGCTGCACCCGCAAAAACGTTTATTGCTATTGTAGATAGGCCATCTGCAGTGCAAAGCAACATAAGCTTAGTAGCACCTATACAATTGCAACCAGGCAGCCCCGATGCTATTGCAGCAAATATTACTGCCAACATTTTAGGTGGTGGTTCATCGGCAAGATTGTTTAAAAATTTAAGAGAGAAATATGGCTTCACGTATGGTGCCTATTCATCTATTAGTGAAGATAAATTGGTAGGCAATTTTACCGCTACTGCTGCTGTGCGTAACGATAAAACCGATAGTGCTATTGGTCAGTTTATTTACGAATTTAACCGTATTAGAAACGAAGCTGCTAGTGCAGATGAAGTGAGCTTAATTAAAAACGAACGCAACGGCGCATTTGCTCGTAGCCTAGAAAATCCTGCTACTATTGCTGGCTTTGCATTAAACATTGCACGTTACAATTTGCCAAAAGATTATTTCCAAAACTATCTTAAAAACCTTGCTATTGTAGATGCTGACAAGGTAAAATTGATGGCTAACAAATACATACCAGCTAATAATTTAGCAATAGTAATAGTAGGTAATGCTAAAGAAATAGCTAAAGGTTTAGAAAAATACGGTACTGTAAAATACTTTGATGTAGATGGCAATGAAGTGGCCGCACCTGTAACCAAAGCCGTTGCTGCCGATGTAACTGCAGAAACTGTGCTACAAAAAAGCTTAGAAGCTAGTGGTGGCAAAGCTATTGCTGCAATAAAAGATGTAGAAACTTTAGGTACTGCAAGTGTAATGGGGCAAAACCTTACCATAACTCAGAAGTATATAATACCAGGTTCTTTTGTAACAAACTTATCAGTAGGTCCAATGTCTGTGATGAAACAATCTGCTAACAATGGGGTGTATGCAGTAACACAGCAAGGGCAAAATATGCCTATAGGCGATGACGTTAAAGAAGAACTTGATGAAGAAGCTGCGCTAATTCAAGAGAATGTGTATGTAAATCAAAAGGGCTATTCTTTTACTTTAAAAGGTATAGAACAAGTGAACGGTAACGATGCTTATGTGATTGTAATCAAATCGCCAAAAGGCCGTGAGTTTACAAATTATTATAGCACAGCTAGTTTCTTAAAGTTAAAATCGTCTAAGCAAGAAGATGCAGGCCCACAAGGAAAAGTAACTGTAAGTACTTATTACAACGAGTACAAAACTTTTAATGGTGTACAAATACCAGTTAAAATAGTATTAGACCAAGGGCCATTAAAAATAAATTTCGAGATTACCGATGTAAAAATCAACCAAGGCTTAAAAGCTGAGGATTTGAAATAATTACTTGGTAACTACTTATACAAAAAAGCAACATCAAATTATTGGTGTTGCTTTTTTATTTGGAAAATATATCTTATCCAAACAAATCTGCTGCAATACCATCAGCCAATAATTTACCAATGTTTGTTAGGCGCAAATATTGGTTGCAGTATACCATGTGGTTATCGTGTAAATGCAATTGTGCTTCTTGCATAATAGCTGCAACAGCTTTATCGCCCCAAAATTGTTGTACTTTCTGTATCGATAAGCCTTCTATTGTTCTAAGGCTTGTCATAATGTATTCGTTCAGTTGTTGGGTGGGGGTTAATTGTTCTATTTCAAAAGGCACTATTTGCTGCGCAATACTTGCCATGTACAAGGCATTGTTGGCTATATTCCATTGGCGGCTATTGCCATTAAACGAATGGGCCGATGGGCCTAGCCCTAAATAAGTTTTGCCCTGCCAATAACTACTATTGTGCCTGCTTCTGTGGCCAGGCTTTGCAAAGTTTGAAATCTCGTAATGTTCAAAACCTTCAGTTTGCAGCCATTGCATTAGCAGTTCAAAATGTCTTGCTTGTTTGTCTGCATCTACACTGCCTATCTTTTCTAACCTAATCATTTTATCCAAAGCCGTTTTAGGCTCTACCGTAAGTGCATAGCAAGACAAATGCGTTACGCCCAAGTTGATAGCGGTTTGTACATTTTGCTGCCACTGCGCATCAGTTAAAGTAGGCGTACCATAAATTAAATCAATGGTAACATTATTAAAGCCATATTGCTGCGCTAGTTTAATACAATTGGTAGCCTGTGTGGCAGAATGTGCTCGGTTCATCCACCGCAAATCATCTTCTACAAAAGATTGTACACCAATGCTTAACCTATTGATGCCCATTTGCCGCCAGGCTAGTAAACGCTCTTCGGTAATATCATCTGGGTTAGATTCTAGTGTAATTTCTGCATCATTATTTACCAAAAAACTAGCTTTAATGGCTTGCAAAATGCAATCTATTTGCGCAGCGGTACAAAGGCTAGGCGTACCGCCACCAAAATATATGGTATCAATATTTTCTTGTAAATATTTTTTTTGAAGTGCTACTTCAGTTACAATAGCATCTATCATTTGCGGTAGCAAACTATGTGTGGTAGAAAAGTGAAAGTTGCAATAATGGCAAGCTTTGCGGCAAAAAGGAATATGAATATAAATACCTGCCATTTAAGATTTATGATTTATGATTTGAGATGTTTGAAGTAGAATTTGTGATTCCACTAGCTTTTATGAACGCATTAATTTACTATGTGCCTATGTTTTTATGCGATTACAAAAACAATCGTAAACTTGTAATAATTTAATGGCGAAAGTACAGTTATACGGTTTGTTTTTTGGGGTTTTATTGTGTGGATGCTTGATGAGAGTAACTGCACAAAACCACTATTTGCGCATACAATGCAACGATAGTTCTATGCAGCAATTGCAACTTGCCACAAAATTTAACAATAAACTTCAATGCAAAACCTACATCAACCAATTACCAAGTTTGTTACAATCAAAAGGGTATTTAGCAGCATCGGTAGATAGTTTTTACCAAGATTCTGCTACTAGTACTATTCAACTGTTTTTAGGTGATAAATACCTGTGGCAATCGCTTACCATTTTGCCACAACAGCAAACTTTGCTTGAGCAATTGGGCATAAAAAAAGAGGCGTTTATAACTAAACCTATTAATCAACAAAGCATTGTACAACTGCAAGAAAAACTGCTAGATTATTTTGATAATTCAGGCTATCCATTTGCAAAAATTGGTTTCGATAGTGTGCAAATAGTAAGCGGTAAAGTGCAAGCACAACTTGCTGTAAACAAAGGTGTTGAGTACAAATTTGATAGCTTACATGTACTTGGAAACGCCAAAATAAGTAGCCAATTTTTATACCGCTATCTAAACCTTCAACCTGGTGAAGCATTTAATAAAGAGAAGCTAAATACCATTAATCAACGCTTACTAGAACTACCTTATTTGCAGCAAAGCAACGATTGGAATTTGAATATGCTGGCCACATCGTACAGTATTAATTTGTATTTACAGCCTAAACGTAGTAATCAAATAAATGTCTTAATTGGCTTTTTACCAGCCAATCAGCAGCTTGGCGGTAAATTATTATTAACAGGAGAAGCCAATTTGAACCTAAAAAATGCTTTTGGTACGGGCGAAACAATTTTATTCAATTGGCAGCAATTGCAATCGGCCTCGCCTCGCTTAAACTTAGGGTTTCAAAAGCCTTATATCTTCAACTCAAAATTTGGTATCGACTTTGGCTTTGAAATGTATAAAAAAGACACAGATTTCTTAAACTTAATTGCCAAATTGGGTTTACAATATTTACTTTCTGCCAAGCAATCGGGTAAAATAGCGTTAGAAACATTTAAAACCAACTTACTAATCGTTGATACTGCCACCGTAATTATAACTAAAAAACTGCCTGATATTATTGATGTAAGCACTACCAATCTTGCACTTGAATACGAGTTGAACAATACCAATTATCGTTTTAACCCACGTAGTGGTAACGAATTTAAAATTGGCATTTCCGCTGGCAACAAAACCATCAAAGCTAATAATACCATTACACAGCTAAAAAGCAGTGGTTTCAACTATAGTAGCCTATACGATACCATTGAAAAAAATACCTATCAACTGAAAGTGAAAACGAGTTTTGCGCATTATTTTCCTACTAGTAAACAATCAGTTATTAAAACAGTTATTAATGCGGGCTGGTACGAAAGCCCTAACTATTTTAGAAATGAACTATTTCAGTTAGGTGGCTATAAATTATTGAGAGGTTTTGATGAAGAAAGTATTTTCGCAAATAGATATGCAGTAGGTACACTAGAATACCGTTATTTAATAGGAATCAACTCATATTTTAATGGTTTTATTGATTTGGGTGCTGTTAATAATAAAGTAACTAATACAAGAAATAGCTATATAGGTGCTGGTGTTGGATTAGCTTTTGAAACAAAACAAGGCATCATAAACATCAGTTTTGCCGCAGGCAAGCGCAACGATTTGCCTTTTAATTTTAGAGAAAGTAAAATTCACTTAGGCTTTGTGAGTATTTTTTAAAATTGAACGTACTATTTCAAAAGTGCTTTGTATCACCACCATCTAATCCACTATTTTTGCCACTCAACAGCATTCTAATTGAAGCAAATTCTCGCCATATTCTTTTTATTTTTCGTATCATTTGCCTTTGGGCAAATGGATAGTATTAATGCCAATAAGCCAACTACAACAGACACTGGCGAAAGTATTAATACCAAAGTATTACCAAACAAAATAATAAACACAGTAGATAGCTTAGAAAAGGAACTGAACATTGGCACTACTAAAATAAAAGACTCGCTACCATTGGTACATGCAACCATTAAAACTCGAACTTTAATTTATTCATTGCATAAAGATTCGGTGGCAAAAGTTGCCGCAAAAAATATTTTACTTAAAATTGACACTTCAACCTTCGCTACAATTTTAGCCGTCCCATACTTACCATTTAGTAAAGATGTAGAATTTAAGTTACAAAAAAATCATCAGCCCGATAAAAAAGACGAGCTTTTCTACATGCTTGCTATTGCATTTATACTTACAGGAGTTGTAAAAATCATTTTTCCAAAGTATTTCAATAATATGTTTGGCTTATTTTTTCAAACTACCTTACGCTCAAAACAGACTAGAGAACAATTGCTGCAAAATAAATTAGCCTCTTTATTAATGAACCTACTTTTCATTACTGTAGGCGGTATTTATATTGCATTAGTTGTAAAGTTAAAAGGATGGGTATCTGTAGATTTTTGGTGGTTAATTGTATATGCTTCAATAATTTTAGCAATAACTTACAGTATAAAATATTTATTTCTACAATTTAGTGGATGGGTCTTTAATACCAAAGAAGCTGTTCAGACGTATATTTTCATAATATTTCTTAGCAATAAAATTATTGCAATAGCCTTGTTACCATTTTTAATTGTATTATCATTCAATGTAGGTCAAATTGCAGAAATAACATACACAATATCACTATTACTAATTGTAGCGATGCTTTTATACAGATATTTAGTGTCACTAAGTTCAATAAGGAAAGATTTGAGTATAACCCCCTTACACTTTTTCCTATACCTTTGCACCATTGAAATCTTGCCATTATTAATCATTTACAAAGCGGCTTTCAATTATATAGGAACAAGCATTTAATTTTGCCAAAATTTTAATTATCGCATGGCTAAAAAAGTAGCAGTAGCATTAGGAATTGAAACTAAAGTAATAAAAAAGATACTTATTTCTCAACCTAAGCCCGAAAGTGAAAAGTCGCCATACTTTGATCTAGAAAAGAAGCATAACGTAGAATTAGTATTTATACCTTTTATAAAACTAGAAGGCATAATAGCTAAAGAATTTCGGAAACAAAAAATAGATATCACTTCTTTTACCGCAGTGGTATTCACAAGTCGCAATGCTATAGATCATTTCTTCAGAATGTGTGAAGAAATGAAAATTACAATCAATCAAGATACAAAATACTTCTGTATTACAGAATCAGTTGCATTGTATTTGCAAAAGTTTATATTATATCGCAAACGTAAGGTATTTTACGGTGCAGATGGTACTAACAAACGCATTTTTGATGTAATTAATAAACATAAAGAAAATGAACGTTTCCTTTACGTTTGTAGCGAAAATCAGCAAGATAATGACATTGTAAACTGGTTTAAAAATCATAAATGCGAATATAAACTTGCATTCATGTATCGTTCAATAAGCAATGACATCAAGGCAATTGTTGAGAAAAACCGATTCGATATTATCTGTTTTTTTACCCCAAGTGGTGTTAAAAGTTGGTTTGATAATTACCCAAAATTCAAACAGAACACTATTTACCTCGGCTCGTTCGGTCAAAATACTACTAAATCACTCGAAGATTTAGGTTTAGAATTAGCTATTAAAGCACCTCAACCCCAAGCACCCAGTATGGTATCAGCTTTAGATAAATTTTTGTTGGCGCACAATAAGAAGTAGAATGCCTACACTTAATTATAGATTCCCCCTTGCATCACCTCATAGTGGTGCATTTTTGTTTGTTGGTATAAACTTTCTT
>JASGCX010000091.1 GCA_030053925.1 Flavobacterium sp. | reverse complement strand
CAACATAAAAATTAGAAATCTCATAGGCTGTCCAAAATTGCAGGCAACGCTAGGGCTTTGTGCAGGTTGGGAATTAGTATTCCGTCTGCCCACAACCGCTGCTGAGTAAAGTTAATAAATGTTGATGATAAGAACTAAAGCTTAATAGATATTCTTCTGCCCGAGCTGAAGTAGAGTAGTGCTGAAAATGCACATTGTTTTTCCTTCTGCCCAACTTGCACAAAACCCAATGTTGCCTGCCGTTTTATTTCTCCATTCGTTCTTTCCTACTTCCGTCAAGCATTTCTAAAAAGTCAACAAAGTTTATTAATACATCGTTTCCATCGTCTTCGCCCATAAGAATTGCTCGAAATTTTACATCAAAGGTTATGTCAACTTTAATGTCCTTTGTCTTAATGTGGCTATTATAAATTTCGTCTCGTTGTACAAGAATATTTAAGTCTCGAAAGTCCTTGTTTACAAACATCATTGAGATAACAGATTCTTTCATTAACCAACTAAATCCATTTCTAACTTGTTGCAAATATCGGTCTGTCGCATTCTTACAACCTTCAATTTTTATTTGAAGTAAAATTGATTTTCGAGCTTTTTCATACCAATTAACTAAGTCAATTGTCATATAAAAAAGGTCCTTGTCTAATCCCCAATTGACTGCATAGTCTGTAAGAATTTCATTCTTGTTTTGTCTGCCCATATGTTCAGAAAAAAGCTTTGAAAGTGGTCGTAGTAAAGCTTTAAAACCTGAATCAAAATCTGTTCTAAAGTCTGCATAAACTTTTTCTTGTAAGAACAATGGAATTTTACAATCGTCAAGTAATACAGGAATTACAATAACTTTTTTTTCATTCAATTCTCTTATAAGTCCCGAATTCAATTCTTTTTTACACCATTCGCTGTCAACCGAATTTTTAGAAAGTACAACAAGTAAAAAAGAAGATTCAGAAAGTCCGTTTTGAATTTTGTCAATAAGAGAATCTCCTGGTTGCATTTCCCATTTGTCAAGCCAAATTTGAATTCTATTTTTTACAAGTTCAGCAGAAAGTTGAGATATAAAGTCTGTGTCTTTTGTTGAATAGCTTATAAATACGCTCATCTGATTTGTCAATTAAGTGGGGTCGTCAAAAAATGGCAGGCAACACAAAAATATACGAACCCATAAATATCTCCAAAAAAAATTAGTTACTTTATTTTCAACACTTCTCTATTCGCCTTTTAATATATCCGCTTATTCTCAAGCCTTGCTTCGCATCCTCACCAACCATTTAGAATAGGTAATTAACCACCGGCGCAGGTCTGTAGCAAGGCAATGGGTGTTAACTAACTTGCTCATCATAACTTGTAGTTTTGTAAGGGCTATTAAGTTGCTGGTAGCAACAATTGTTTATTAAATATTGCACATGCTTTATTGAGTATTTACTGCTTCTTTGTGTTTCTGCCAGCAATGGCAATTTGTTATTTAATAATGGCTAGCACATCTGCATCGTCTTCTATATTGTGCATTTCACGTAGTATTTGTGGGTAGCGCCATGCCACACGTATGCTAGTTGGCTTTACCAAAAAGCGTTTAGGATTGGGTAAGCAGGCTATAATCATTGCGGCTTCTTGGCGGCTTAGTTGCTTTGCCGATTTGCCAAAATACTGCTGCGCAGCAGCTTCTATACCAAAAATACCTGGGCCCATTTCTATGGTGTTTAAATACACTTCTAGTATGCGCTTTTTGCCCCAAATTAATTCTATAAGCAACGTAAAATAGGCTTCTGGTACTTTGCGTACATACTTTAATGTACCGCCACCACCAAATAGAAATACATTTTTAGCCGTTTGCTGCGTAATGGTACTTGCAGCAGCACCTAGAGGTAGTTTTTTCTTTTTTCCTTTTGGTGGGTTAAAGCTTTTTTCTATGGCATCTAAATCAAAGCCGTTGTGGTTGGCAAAGGTTTGATCTTCACTAGCTATGGCTGCAAGTTTTACATTGTACGAAATCTCATCCCAGCTTACATAATCTCGTTTTAAACCGTAGTTAATGCTATTGGTAATTTGTGTGATGGTAATAGGTGGCATTACCCAACGGCAAATAATTAAGTACAATAAAGACGATACAAACATGATAAGTAATGTACGCTTGGTAAAGCGCCAAATACGTTTGCCAAAAGATTGTTTTGCTCTTTTTGCCATAATACTTTATTGCTACAAATTACGGTTAAATGCCTGAAACTTGCTACAGCATTGGTATGTTTTAAGGCGCAACTACATGATTTGAACTAAATAACTGGTACTTTTTACCAAGTATATACGTGTCTTTATGTGTGCGATGTAGCAATGTACCTATGGCAAAAATGCCTGCGGCAATACCTAAGCGAGTGCCATTATTGGTAGAAAAAATAGGGTCGTTTTTACCAATGCCGTTAATGATATTTAAGCCCATATAGCCTGCGCTACCTATTTGCAGCACGGTGCCATTGGTTATAAATGCTAGCCTATCATACGTTTTGGGTAGGGCATAAATTTCGTTGAGGTGAATTTTAAACATGCCAAAACGCAAAGTATCTACAGTGGGTAAGCCAAAGTAATTGGCTACTTGTCGTATAGCCATTAGGTCTATAAACAAACTGTCTTCTTTAATCAATTTAATGCGGCCTTCTATCCACTGCATGTTGCTTAGTTGCAAGCGAATATAACTAGTAGGAAAAAATGTTTGAATAGTTTGGTTGCGCTTACGCAACACTACAAAACCCTGCTGTGCATTGGTTTGTATGTAAATGGTGGTAAAGAGTAGTAACAATAATAGCTTCATAACAAATTGTTAAAACCTACTTGCATAATACGCTAGGGCTTTGTGCAGGTTGGGAATTAGTATTCCGTCTGCCAACAACCGCTGCCGATTGAAAATATAAAATCGAAGTTAAGTACAAAAGTTGAATGTTGCTTGTCAAGCCCGAACAAAAGCTGAACAGAATTACAAATGCTCATTGTTATTCCGTCTGCCCAACTTGCACAAAACCCAATGTTGTATGCCGTTTTATCGGTCGTACTCAATGACTTTTGCGTCTTTGTAAAATTGGAAATTGTCCCAATGAGCCCAAATACTTACGCCTAAAGCAATGATTGCAAAAACAATTGATGTCGTGTCTGATTTTTTGTCAAGATTTTGTCCAAACAAATAAGCAGTACCTGCCCAACCGAAAGAAAAAAGTATTGAAAATATGTATCTAAAAATTCTGATCTCAACAAACAAGTAAATTAATAATGCTGCCGCTCCAATGAAAATTAAAAGTCCAATTGCAGGATGAATTTTTAAATAAACAACTGTCAATACTGCAATTGCAATAGATGCAATTATGAATTCGTAAACAAGAATTTTGTTGTAACGTTTTCTATAAATGTATTTTCTTGCCATTATTCAGGGTTTAAGATTTTCGTCCAAACTAATTTTATGGATTGTCCAACAGGAATGAATTGTTCGTGGTTGAAAAAGTCACTTTTTGCATTGTTGCAGATGTAACAGCAAAGTACAAGATTGTCAATGTCGTCATACTCTTTGTTAGAAATTCGTCTGTCTAATTCAAGTGTCTTGCCTCTTGTTGGTCGTTTGTTAAACTCTTTGAGTTTGTCAAACAGAATAGAAAGTTGCTGTTCGTTTATGCCACAATAATTACAAACCTTTTCTTGGTTTGTCCACCAATTATAAAAGTCTAACAAGCTGATTTTTTTGAAGCCTTTTCGCTGATACAGTTGCCTTACTTTTCTTGCTACTTCTATTTCCGAAGCTAAAGTTTTCGTCAAAGCATAAAACTCGTCAGTTGTCAAACCTAAGTCAGCCTTAATCTTTTGATAAGGCTCAAGTGTCAAAGCATATTTTTCTATAAACGGAATGGTCATTAAAAATGGCATAATACAAGGTTAGCATGGTATGAAGATAGTAATAAGCAACTGCAAAAAGCCTATTTATTTGTTAAAATAAAGTTGCTTTATTATTAAAAACAAACCAAAAATTACCATCAATACACCTACTATTTGGTTAATGAGGTGGAGGTTTTTTTGGGTTAGTTTGGGTTTTAAAATGCCAGCAAGTTTTACCTTTAAAATATCGGTACACAATACAGTAAGCAAGCAAGTACCATACACAATAAAACGGTATCTCACAGGGAAAGCCTCGTGGGCAGCATCGGCAATAATAGTGGCACTCCAAGCAAACCAAAACAGAAAAATGCCTGGGTTTAAAATATTAATGATATAGCCTGTTGCAAAAATACCTGCCAAGTCTCTTTTACTTATTACGGCGGCTTCTAGCTTGGCATCTTCATGCGGTTCTTTCTTAAAAAAATAAGTGTAAATGCCTAAGCCTATTAAAAAACAACCGCCTACAAGTGCTATCGTTTTTTGGTGGCTAAGTGCTTCTTTAAAAAAGCTACCGAAAAAATTGCAAATAACCACCACGGTTATATCGCTTAAAGAGATACCTGCAATAAACGCATAGCCAGCTTTGTGACCATTATTAATACTTTGCTTAATAATAGCAAAAATGACTGGACCCACCGAAACGCCCAATAAAATTCCTAAAAAAATTCCTTTAATAAAGCCTGCCAACATGCACTCAATTTATAGTGGTTAAAGATAACCATCATGGCGATATATTTATGCCTGAAATTGCAGAAAAATTGGATAAAAATGCTTTGAGAATAGTTTTATGTAATTTTGCTAATTGATTTTACCCCAAAATATAATTTAATGACTGAAATTGCTTTTTTGCCCAACGAAAAATGGGCCCAAATTATTCTACCTAACAATATTGGAACGAAAAAAAAATACGCAGTGTCTAATTTAGGAAGAATAATAAGTTATGATAACACCATAAATGATGGTAAATTAATAGCTAAAAGTAGTAATGATAAATGGGCGGCCGAACTAACCATACAAAGCCCAGAAAAAAGGCTTCGGCTAAAAGTACATAAGCTAGTGGCGCAATATTTTTTACCAAAACCGCCAGAAAATTTTACCTACGTAATACACATAGATAAGGATATTGCAAACAACAACGCAAATAATTTAATGTATGCTAATTACAACATGTATTTACAACATATAAGGGGTAAAAATATTACCAAATCGTACCTATTAAAATTATTTGTTGGCGAGACTGTTAAAATAATAGACGAGCCTTTTAAACTAAAAAAATATGCAATCACTAATTTTGGAAGGCTTATCAGCTATCAATCGTCTATAGAAGATGGAACAATTATAGATGGATCTATACACAAAGAAGGCTACAAAATTTGGCGTTATAAAATTAACAATCAACATAAACACAAGCTTATTCACAGGTTAGTAGCCGAATGTTTTTTACAAAAACCAACCGAAGCACACAAGTTTGTAATTCATTTAGATCATAACAAACTTAACAACAATGTTCGTAATTTACAATGGGCTACACAAGAAGATGTTACGTTACATAGTGGTACAAACGAAACAGTTATACAACAAAGAAGAAATATAACCGCAAATTATATGAAGCGAGGTAGAGGCACAAAACTTACTACAGGTAAGGTATTGTTGTTAAAAAGGATACTTAAAGAACCCAATAACCCAACAAGAAAACGTTTAATTGCAAAGCAGTTTGGTATTTCGCCAATGCAACTTTTTCGTATTCAAACTGGCGAAAATTGGGGTTGGTTAAACGAAAATATGTAGCACAACCATCTTTCGATTAACGAAAATTAAGCATTACCATATAATTAGTACTTGTATTTAGCCCATTTCGTAAATGGCATTTGTTACTTTTGCGGTAGTTAAACATTCAGTTATGATTAAAACAGGTAATCCCATTATCAGTATTTACACAGAGATGACGCCTAACCCAGAAACAATGAAGTTTGTGGCTAACAAATTATTGTATCCTGGTAAAAGCATCGATTTTGCTGATGAAAGTTTGGCTGGTCCCTCACCTTTGGCTAAAGAACTATTTAGTTTTCCTTTTATAAAAAGCGTATTTATTGCTAGTAATTTTATTACCCTTACCAAAACATCTGACACAGAAGATTGGCAAGATGTAATACCTACCATTAAGCAGTTTTTAAAAGATTATTTAGAAAATGGCGGTGTAGTAGTAAATGACGAAGAAGTAGCTAAAACCAAACAAGAAGCTACCAATACCGTAAGTGATGATGATGATGACATTGTAAAACGTGTAAAAGAATTGCTAGAAAACTATGTAAAACCTGCTGTAGAAATGGATGGCGGTGCAATACAGTTTAAAAGCTATAATGATGGTATAGTAAACTTAATGTTACAAGGTAGCTGTAGCGGCTGCCCATCTAGCATGATTACTTTAAAAGCTGGTATTGAAGGTATGATGAAACGCATGATACCAGAAGTAAAAGAAGTAGTAGCCGAAGCCGAATAAAAGCATTTGTGGTGATGGTTAATTATTGAAAGCATCTCTTTGAAACTAGTGGTGCTTTTTTTTATGCCTACAACTTATGGCAAGCTTGCTAATGTTGCTTTTTTATGTGCCTTTTTGGCTTTCATATCGGCCAGTAGTTTGTCTAAAAATATGGCACCGCCAATGCTCCAATACCAACCATCAAAATTGTTTTTTAAGTCACTTTCAAAAATGGTTTTGCGCAAGCCTGTCATAGCATTAATACCTACATAAGTTAAAAAATGTAAGCCTTTAATATCTGGCACTTTAAAGTTGAAAGATATACCTGCGCCTGCAGGCACAAAATCTTGCTTATCCTCTACACTTACAATGGTTGGTGGCCTATTGCCGTTGCGTTTGCTATTGGCCGAATCTAAAACTGCTTTTCCATAACCAATTTCAAAAACCAAACTCATTTCTACAAGCGGTTTTCTAAACAAATATGGCTCGTAATACACCGTACCAAAGTAAAGCTTGCGTTGCAACTTGCTAGTAGGATTTCCAAAACGGTCTGTTCTTACAATGGTAGTATCTTGGTTTAGAAAATAACCACCAATACCAACTTTAAATTTATCGTTTACAATTACACCTACACGGTAGCCCCAAATATTTACATCTTCTTTGTTGATGAAAGAAAATCGTTGGTCAAAATCGGTGGTTGGTTTAAGCGATAGTTTCAGTTTTTTTAATGGTACTAAAGCTGTGGCAGTATCTTGTGCAGTGGCAATATTGCATACACATAGCATTACCACAAGCGCAAACATCAATAAAACTGTGTACCGTAATTGTTTCATGCAAATAGTTTGTGGTTAATAGCCATGTACCATTGAGGCGTACTGCGGTACTGCTGTTTTTTGGTTAAATTGGTAATGCGGTATTTTAGATGATGTGCAAGCGGTAAATACACTAGCCAAAACGATGATACTTACTAAACCTGACTGCATATAAATAGCAAATTATATAAATATGGTGTTTATTTTACAAAAGCGTTCCAGCCTTGTGCTGTAATTGGGTGGGTGTTGCCGCCTTTGGTTATAAATTTACAACCTTCTTCAATATCTGTCATGTAACCTATTACGGCTATCTCTTCATTTAACGTTATTTTATCGTAATCTTCTTGCTTTAGGGTAAATATTAGTTCGTAATCTTCACCACCACTAAGGGCGCAAACCGTAGGGTCTAGCCCAAATTTAAAAGCTGCTTTACGTGCGGCATCGTGTATAGGTAGCTTTTCTTCGTAAATGTTACAGCCAAGCTGGCTTTGGCGGCATAGGTGTAAAATTTCGCTACTTACGCCATCACTTACATCCATCATAGCGGTTGGTAAAATATCGTTTGCCGCAAAAAACTCAATAATATCTTTTCTAGCTTCTGGCTTTAGTAGTTTACCTACAATATAATCTTCACCTTCTAAGTCTGGTTGTATTTGTGGGTTTTCTAGGTAAATTTTTTTTTCTCTTTCCATAAGGGTTAAGCCCAAAAATGCGCCGCCCACATTGCCGCTTACGCAAATTAAATGGCCTTTTTGTGCAGTGCTACGTTTTACAAATGTATCTGGTGCTACTTCGCCAATGGCTGTTACAGAAATAATAAAACCTTTTTGAGAAGAAGAGGTATCGCCGCCTATTAAGTCTACACCATGTTTTTGGCAGGCGGCATAAATGCCTTCGTAAAATTCGTCTAAGGCTTCTACACCAAAGCGGTTGCTAATGCCTATGCTTACGGTAATTTGCGTAGGTGTGGCATTCATAGCGTAAATGTCGCTTAGGTTTACCATTACACTTTTGTAGCCAAGATGCTTTAAAGGTGTGTACATCAAATCAAAGTGAATACCTTCTATTAATAAATCGGTGGTAATAACTGTTTGCTTACCAAAATGATCTATCACCGCAGCATCGTCTCCAACACTTAAAACGGTAGATGCATTGTGTGTTTCAAAGTTTTTGGTAAGATGTTCTATTAGGCCAAATTCGCCTAAACTACTTATTTCGGTTCTGGTATTTTCTAACATTAGTATTTTAATTTTTTCCAAACAAATTGGTTATTTTCTTTAAAAAATAGGATTGTGCCTTGATAGGTATTTAACTCTATTTTTTCACTTTGCTTTTGCGCTTCTACGTCTTTAATATGGTCAAAATAACGAAAAACCATTGTATTACTATCTTTAATTTGAAAGGTTATAGTAAGATATTTAAAATCTACCAATGCCTTTTGATATTTAATGCCTTTGCTTATAAAATCTTCTCTTGAAACAGGCCAGGAATTCTGTTCAATTCTAAAATCAATCAATTTGTCAAATAAAGTAATGGGTGGTCGCTCTTTTGCTTTATTGCGTTTGCTTTTGTGCGTATAGGTTACATATTCGCAAGAAGAAATTGCCATAATGATAACAATAAATGCTATTTTTATATTTATCTGCATGGTTCAAAATATTAAATAACTATAAGAATGTAAAAGGTGCTTTGTAAATTCAGCGTAAATTTTCAACCGAAGCTTCATCATACTACAAATTACCGCCATTCACTACACGCTGCAAATCATTGTGAATATGGCCGTTGGTAGCAATAATGCCTGGCTGATAAGGGTTGTAATAATTGCCTTTCATATCGGTTACTTTACCGCCTGCTTCTTCTACAATTAAAAAGCCCGCTGCGCTGTCCCAGGCTTGTAGTTTGTGTTCGTAAAAACCATCGAAACGGCCACAAGCAACCCAACACAAATCTATGGCAGCACTACCAAGCCGCCTTACAGGTATGCCGTTGCGAATGAGTTTTTCAAACACTTGCAAAGGGCCATTAGGCTCGTCTAAATAAGTGTAAGGAAAACCAGTAACCAAGCAGCTTTCGGCTAGTTTTTCTTTTTTACTTACACTAATAATTTTATCGTTAAGCGTTGCGCCAAAGCCGCGTTGTGCAAAAAAGAACTCTCCCAAAAAAGGATTGTACACAGCACCCATTTCTATTACGCCATCTATTTCTAGCGCAATACTTACGCAGCAAATAGGAATACCATTGGCAAAATTTACTGTGCCATCAATTGGGTCAATAATCCACTTGTATTCGCTATTTTGTTCTAATGCGCCGGCTTCTTCACTTAAAATAAAATGGTGGGGGTAATTGGCTTTGATGGTAGCAAAAATGGCTTCTTCGCTTTTAAAATCGGCTTCGGTAACTAGGTTATTAATGCCTTCTTTGTTAGAGATGGTAAATTGCTTATCAAAATAGTTTTTCATTACTACAGCACCTGCCTGTGTTGCATCTAGTAAGGTTTGCTTTAAACTCATGCTGCAAAAATAACCGTTGCGTAGGTTGTATTTTAAAATAATTTGTACATATTTGGAAACTGTGCTTTAAAAATCGTACTTCGCAAGTTATATAGCCTTATGTAATGGGATAATTGGTGATGGGTTTTCGCTATAAATTATGAATCGTAAATCACAAATTGATTAATGCTTGTTTCCATAATTATTGTTAATTACAACGTAAAATATTTTTTAGAACAATGCCTTAACTCGGTATTAAGTGCTACCGCAACTATTGAGGCAGAAGTTTTTGTGGTAGACAATAACTCTATAGACGGTAGCTTGCCCTATTTGGAACCTAAATTTCCTACGGTTCATTTTATAGCCAACAAACACAACTATGGCTTTGCAAAAGCCAATAATATAGCCTTGCAATATTGTAATGGCAAGTACATTTTGTACCTCAACCCAGATACCATTATTGGCGAAAACTGTATTGAACATTGCGTACAGTTTTTTAAAACCAACGCCAATTGTGGTGGTGTAGGTATAAGAATGATTGACGGTAGCGGTAACTTTTTACCAGAAAGCAAAAGGGCTTTTCCATCGCCACGGGCTTCGTTTTTTAAGTTAACAGGCTTGGCAAATATATTTCCACACTCTAAGCTGTTTAACCAATACGCTTTGGGCCATTTAGATGAATACAAAAACCATGAAGTAGATGTATTGGCAGGTGCTTTTTTAATGAGCCCCCGCCACATAATTGAAGCCTGTAAAGGTTTTGACGAGATATTTTTTATGTATGGCGAAGACATAGACCTTAGCTATCGCATACAAAAAGCTGGCTATAAAAACTACTACCTATCTAGCACAAGCATTATTCACTTTAAAGGCGAGAGTTTAAAAAAAGGTACCAGCAACCATGTGAAAATGTTTTATGGTGCTATGGGTAAGTTTGTATTAAAGCATTTTGGCAAAAGCAAAGGCGCACTATTTGCCAACGGCATTCGTTTAGCTATTTTTCTTAGAGCAATAGTAGCTTTTTTGAAAAGAGGGTTTAAAAAATTAGGCTTGCAAATGTTAGATGCAGTAACCATTGTTGCATCGCTATTTGTTTTAGAAAAGTGGTGGATACATTTTGAACGCGATGGGCAGCCATTTACACAACCTTCGGAGCCATATTTTATTGTAGGATTTGCCTTTATTTACCTTATTGCTGCGGCATTATCTGGCATGTACGATAAGTTGTACAAACCCACAAAAGCCATTTGGGCAAGTTTTATTGGTATTGTGGTAATGATTGCTGCGTACTCTTTGTTACCAGAAAGTCAACGCTTTTCAAGAGGTGTTATTATTATTGGTGGCTTGCTTGCAGGCGTATTGGTTACCGCCTCAAGATGGGGTTTTGTAACACTTGGTTTTATAGAAAAACAAAACGACGATAGTACCATAAAACAAACCGTTATTGTAGGCAGCACCCAAGAGTTTAAAAGCGCTACAGAAATATTTAAAAAAGCGGGTTTACAAGAGCGCATTGTGGGTAGGGTTGCCCTAGGTAAAGATGCCAACGCCGCTATTGGTAATTTGCACCAGTTGCATTTGTTAATTGTTTCTATGCAAATTGAAGAAGTGGTGTTTTGCCAAGGCACTTTAACCTACTATCAAATTATACAAACCATACAAACGCTACCACGCCATATAAGCTATAGGTTTATTGGTAAAAATACAAGCAGCATTGTAGGTAGCGATAGTAATGCTACAACCGGCGAAACCTTTACTGCCGAAGGCTTTTACCAAATTAACCAATCGTACCATAAGCGTATGAAGTACTTGGTAGATGTATGTACATCACTAATAATTTTATTGGGTTTTCCGGTGCATTTGGTGTTATTAAAAAATAGTAAACAAGCTTTTAAAGATGCTTTTAGTGTTTTACTAAATAATAAATCTTGGGTGGGCTATTGTACCAATCATTGGCATTTACCAAAAATAAAAATAGGCGTACTTAGCTGTTATGGCTTGCGCACACAAACGGCACATCCTTTAAACCACGATGCGTTGCAAAAGCTAGATACTTTATACGCTAAAAACTACGAATTTTGGCAAGATGTACACTTACTTTTAAGAAATTATAAAAATTTGGGAGGTTAATTTATCAATGGGTGCATAATTTTTTCTGCCAAAAGCCAATGTTTGCCAACCTTTAAAATGTTGGCAAACATTAAAAAAAAGCAAAAAATGAGAAAATGTTGATGCGCCCTTTATCAATTGCTTCACTATTAAAACGCATTACAGAGATTATCTTTGCAACAATTTGTTTAGTTTCGTTTAAAGCATTATTATAAACCCCTATTTGCTAACGATGGCTATTATTGATATAAAAGTTCCTGCAAGAATTTCACGTGCACTTGGCTTGCCCGAAAGCAGCCCAAGACGCACACAGCTAAAAGTGCTGAAGAAATTGTTGCGCAGAGCTAGATTTACACAGTTTGGTCAGCAGTACCGTTTCGACGAAATTTTGCTCAGTAAACATCCTGGCAAAAAGTTTCAAGAACTCGTTCCTACCTATAACTATAATAAAATATATAGAGACTGGTGGCACAAAACCTTAGAAGGCGTACCAGATGTATGCTGGCCTGGCAAAATAAAATTTTATGCCTTATCGTCTGGCACATCTGAAGCCGCAAGTAAATACATACCTGTTACCAACGATTTGCTGCGAGGCAATAAAGTAACTATGTACAAGCAACTTTTTAGCTTGCGTAATTACGAAGATATTCCTGTAAAATCTATTGGTAAAGGTTGGTTAACGCTTGGCGGCAGCACCGAATTGCAATGGGATTCGGTAGGCTTTTATGCAGGCGACTTGAGTGGCATTACGCAAAAAAAATCGCCTATTTGGTTTCAGGCATTTTACAAACCAGGCAAAAAAATAGCCAAACAAAAAGATTGGAATAAAAAACTAGCCGATATAGTAGAAAAAGCCCCACAATGGGATATTGGTTTTATAGCAGGTGTACCTGCCTGGGTATTAATGTGTATGGACATGGTTATTAAGCGTTACAACCTTAATACCATTCACGACATTTGGCCCAACCTAGCTTTTTATGTACACGGTGGCGTACATTTTGAGCCATACAAACAAAGCTTTGATAAAGTATTGGCAAAGCCATTAACTTATATTGATACCTACCTAGCTAGCGAAGGTTTTTTGGCTTATCAAAACGAGCAAAACGCTTGTAGCATGAAGCTAAATATTGGCGAACACATTTTTTTTGAGTTTGTACCTTTTGACGAAAAAAACTTTGATAGCGATGGCGAAATGGTAAGCGACCCAACAACGCTAATGATTCACGAAGTTGAAGAAGGCAAAGATTACGCTTTACTAATAAGTACATCTGCAGGTACTTGGCGTTACTTAATTGGCGATACCGTAAAGTTTACCAATAAAGAAAAATGCGAGATTATTATTACAGGTAGAACTAAGCATTATTTAAGTTTGGTAGGCGAGCACCTAAGTGTAGATAATATGAACAAAGCCATACAACTTGTGAGCGAACAGTTAAATATTTCTATACCAGAATTTACCGTTACAGGTGTACCACATGGCAACTTTTTTGCCCACCATTGGTACTTAGCTTGTAACGACAATGTAAATACAGAGCAATTGCGCTTTTTAATAGACGAAAAACTAAAAGAACTAAACGATGATTACGCCGTAGAACGCAAAAGTGCTTTAAAAGATGTATTGGTAGATATTCTTTCGGAAGAAGACTTTTTAGCATTTATGCGTACAAAAGGTAAAATGGGTGGTCAACATAAATTTCCACGAGTTTTAAAAGGTAAAATGCTAAACGATTGGCAAGCCTTTTTACAAGAAACACAAAAGCCTGTTAAATAAAACAGGCTTTTTTAAACACAGGGCGAGTATGCAACAAGTTTATTATTTACTCAAGTTCATACTTCTTTCTTTGTACAAAGTTCTAAAGTATGGGTCGCGAAGGTCTTTAATAAAGCGAATTGCTTCACCAGTACTCTTCATTTCGGGACCTAATTCTTTGTTTACACCAGGAAATTTCTCAAAACTAAATACAGGTTCTTTAATAGCATACCCATCTAGTTTCTTTTCTATGGTAAATTCGGTAAGTTTGTGTGTACCTAACATTACTTTGGTAGCAATATTTAAGTACGCAATACCATAAGCTTTTGCAATAAAAGGTGTGGTACGCGATGCTCTAGGATTGGCTTCAATTACATACACTTTATCGTTTTTAATAGCAAATTGTATGTTAATTAAACCCTTAATATTCAATGCTCTAGCAATTTTTTCGCTATAATATTCCATGGTTGTAATTACCAATGGCGTTAAATTAAATGCAGGCAAAACCGCATTACTATCGCCGCTGTGTATACCTGCAGGTTCTATGTGTTCCATTACGCCCATTACGTGAAAATTATCGCCATCAAAAATGGCATCCACTTCTGCTTCTTGGCATCGGTCTAAGAAATGGTCAATTAAAATTTTATTATCAGGTATGTGTTTTAAAATGCTAATGCATGCTTGTTCTACTTCTTCATCGTTAATTACAATACGCATACGCTGCCCACCCAATACATAGCTAGGCCTAACCAACACTGGATAGCCTACTTTATTAGCAACATCAATGGCTTCTTCTGCGGTGTAAGCGGTACCATAATCTGGGTAAGGAATATCAAGTTCTTTTAGCAAATCACTAAAACGGCCTCTATCTTCGGCAATATCCATGCTATCGAAGCTTGTACCAATAATTTTAATACCCCTATTGTGCAGGCGTTTTGCCAATTTTAAAGCCGTTTGACCACCAAGTTGCACAATAATACCTTCGGGTTGTTCTAACTCAATTATTTCCCACAAGTGTTCCCAAAAAACAGGTTCAAAATATAATTTGTCGGCAATATCAAAATCGGTAGAAACAGTTTCGGGATTACAGTTTACCATAATTGCCTCGTAACCACATTCTTTAATGGCCAATAAGCCGTGTACGCAGCAATAGTCAAACTCAATACCCTGCCCAATTCTGTTAGGGCCACTACCTAAAACAATAATTTTTTTCTTTGAAGACGAAACGGATTCGTTGGAGTTAAGTGTGCTGCTCATTTTTAAGAAATTGTGCAAATGTAACGCTACAGAACTTTTGTTGATGTTATTTTTTACCCATGATGATTGTTGCTAAATAAAATAACCACAAATTACTTGGCTAGCAAGGGTTTAGTGTTAAGATTGGGATTAAAAAATTGCAAAAAATTCTTGCAGGTTTTGCTAAAGAATTGAATATCATGCTGAGGAACAGCCTGCCCCGATTTCGAGGAAGCATATAACCGAATGTTAAGAAGATTTTATCGCTCGCAGATAACGCAGATAGGGAATATGGCACGCAGATAACGCAGATAGGGCTGATTGTCATGCTGAGGAAGGGGCTGCTTCATTTGGGCAGATGCTAGGAAGGTTTATTGCCCGCAGATAACGCAGATAGGAATATGGCCCGCAGATAACGCAGATAGGGTTGATTGTCATGCTGAGGAAGGGGCTGCCCCGATTTTCGGGAAAGCAACTAACCGAAAGTTAAGAAGGTTTTATCGCCCGCAGATAACGCAGATAGGGTTGATTGTCATGCTGAGGAAGGGGCT
>JASGCX010000090.1 GCA_030053925.1 Flavobacterium sp. | reverse complement strand
ACTGCCTCAATGGCATCTTACACTGCCTCAATGGCATCTTACACTGCCTCAATGGCATCTTACACTGCCTCAATGGCATCTTACACTGCCTCAATGGCATCTTACACTGCCTCAATGGCATCTTACACTGCCTCAATGACATCTTACACTGCCTCAATGACATCTTACACTGCCTCAATTGCATCTTACACAATCTCAATGGCATCTTACACTGCCTCAATGGCATCTTGCTGCAACTCAATAGCATCTTGCAGTAACTAAATGGCATCTTGCAATAACTAAATGGCATCTTACACAATCTAAATGGCATCTTGCAGTAACTTAATGGCATCTTACAGTAACTTAATGGCATCTTACAATAACTAAATGGCATCTTGCAACAACTCAATGGCATCTTGCAGTAACTCAATGGCATCTTGCAGTAACTTAATTGTTGCAGTATGAACCGATTGCTTATTTAATAAAGATTATTAACTTTTTATCCACAACTTTAAAAAAAAGCATACAAAAATTTGTTAGTGAAAATTGAACTATTTACATTCACAGTATTATTAATAATAAATAACAAATCACCATGACTAACAGACAAACTAGCAAGCTGTCTATGGCTAAGACAGTACAATTAATTATTACCACATTTACCAGTATTTTAAGCAGTGTAGCTTTTATAAAAGCAATTACCGACTTACAAAATACCGTAGCCAATATAGATGGCTATGCACAGGCACAAAGTAAACAAATTACCGGTACCGCTACCGATAAAGCCCAAGCAGAAGAAGCCGCTATTGCCGCTGCCATAGCCATTATAGGTCCTGCACGTAGCTATGCGTTAGCCAACAACAACAACACCTTGTACGAGACATTGGACTACACCGAAAGTGGCTTAAAGCGAACAAGAGATGCCGCACTAATAAATACGCTAACCCTAATACGTGATACCATACAACCCTTGCTAAACAACCTAGCCGACTACGATGTATTGCCAGCACACATAAATGCACTAACCACCGCTATAGCTGCCTACCAACCACTAGTAGCTGCGCCAAGAGCTGCCATAAGTGTAAAAGTTGCCGCATCTAACGCTTTAGTAGCCGAATTTGAAACACTAGATAAAGTATTAACCCGCTTTGATGGGCTTGTAGATGCTAAAAAAACAACCAACGCCAACTTTTATAATGCTTACTACACCGCAAGGGCAATAGTTGATACAGGTGGTGGTAGCGGGGGCGAAGACGTGAAGCCGAGTGCCGCATAACAGGTTTTTTTATTCTCAGCCAAAGTACGTGTTTCACGAAACATGGTGTTGGGTGGCGGCACGAAACAAGGCGAGGGCGCAACATTTGCCATGCTAACGAAACGCCTTCCCCAATTTTTGCGTAAGCATCTAACGCTAAAAAGTGCCGTTGGTGAAAGCAACACCAACAGTGGCGAAAAAAGTAGATACAGTTAGTGTTAGTGGTAGTGGGGGCGAAGATAGTAGTGGTGAAGGGTAGTTTTAGTTGAGTGAATTGTTTGGTTTTGACCAAGTGATGATTGTTGGAATAATTACACTATATGAGAAACAATTAGTTTAATTAATCAGTAAATACAAAATTATGAGTGGTGAAAAATCTGTTCTTAGTGGAAACGATGGGGAGAAAATGATGCGTGAGTTCTTGAAATTAGTTGGATGGAATAATATTTCTCAAAATGTACAATTTGAATGCAACCTTGGAAAAAAACATAAAAGTAAAAGTTCAAAGTCAGATAGGACAGACCATAATATTGATGGGACTTTCTATTACAATAGTCCTTTGAATCATGCTGAAACAGACGTGATACTTTGTTCTTCAAAGCATAATCAAGTTGAATATGCTAATGTTTCTCAAGCCTACAACCATTTAAAGGATTTAGCAAATTTGCTTGAATGCGCACCTAAGGATTATGAATTTTATAATGACTTTGAAAATGATGATAACAAAAAAAAGGTTTTCAAAGGACTGTTGTTTTGGGTTTCATCAAATCCAGATGAGCAAACGACGAGCATGATTGAAAAAATTAGCAAGGGATTAATTAATGATGACGATGACGAAGCAATAAGTGAAGGTAAATTAAGAGGTATTGCATACGATAGTATTTATCTTGTTGACAATGCCAAAGCATCATTTATACTTGGTGCAATTAAAACTTCACAAGCATTACATCCAAATAGTCGGATACAATTTTTATTTCCACATACTGGTTCAAATAATAGGTCAGAGGATCTAAAGGGATATGGGGATATTATGCCTATACAGTATATAAATACTTCTATATTGCCGATTGTTATTGATGACGGCGACAAAGTTTCTGTTTTAATATTCTGTGATAGCATTTTCGATAAGGATTACCTCAAACGAATTATATGGCTAGCCCATAAGATTAGTGAATTAGTCGGAGGTATTAATATTTACTTCAACAATTACGATAAAACTGCGCATGAAGAAACTGTAAATCGAGTAAAACAACTTTTTCAGAACAGCCCTCTCACATCTAAAATTACAATTAGAAGAATCCAACTTTTTGATTTTGTAACCCTTAAAGAAGAACAAATCGAACGACAGATTGAAAGCAACAGATATGGCAAATTGAGAAACGTTGACATTTTGAATGGGCTACCGATTGAAAACGATTTGGATCGTATACTACCATTCGGAGAGATGATTAAGCCTATAATTGCGTCTTCGACTTTATCTGATACCGATGTAAAAGCTTTTTTAATTCGTAAAGGGATTTATATTGGTAGTAGAGAAAAACAAAACACGGTTCCTTTATTAGCCACTTTATTATTGTCTCCAGAAGAACTTAATTCATTAAAGTATCTTTTGAAAGTAAAGGAAGATAGAATCAAATCAGTACCAAGATCAACTTCTTTGAAAAATTCAATCTCTGAAATAAAAGATATTTCAGAAACAATTAACAAAGTAGTTTCACAGTCAAAATCACTTGTATTGCCAGAAAATTGCACTTTTTTCAAAAAGCCAAAAATTGAAATTTTAAAGAATGAAATCTATATTCCCTTTACACTAGAGAAACATAATACAACTAAAGACCTAATTACTGGTAAGTTACATAACGAAGGGTCATTAATATTTAGTATGTCTGACAATAATTTAGACGCGCAAATAAATTATACTTCTAGAGAAACGTATAATTACGTGATTAAATTATTTAAGTATTTTGAGCGAGCCCTTTTAGACAATAACATTATTACAGAAGAATTTTATTGTATAAAGTTTAACTCTTTTAGTAATACCGAAAGAATAGGTTTCTTTCTTAACTTTTTAAGTACCCAAAACGAAACAGTTTTTTCAGAAGCTAGGTTAGAACAAATTCTTGTTAAGCCTGATAGCAGTTTAGATGAAGAATTGCCTTTTGATTTAGAGTCTTTGAAAAATAAAGTAAACCAACTTTCAATTACTGGCCAAGGTCTTGATACCGTTCATTTCTTCCAAGACGATTATAAAAAAGCACTTTTAATGCAGCGTGTAAAAATTAGATACAACTTTAGAATTTCTAATGTTGAAGGAAGATGCTACGTTGATTTAGATTTTAAAAATGCTTTATCAAATGGACTTAATGATGCGGAACTTGTTTTTAATATTGAAATCATTAAAAAAGGAAGTGAAATAAAGGACTGGGAAAAGGTTACGCAAAAATTAAAAAAGGCTTTTGAAACTATAATTCAGGTTAGATATAAAAAATTTCTCTCAGTCGGAACTATTCCTTTTAGTTCACTAGTGCTTACTAAACAATCCGATTAATCGTGAAGCCTTCTTCAATAATTTTCAATACTAAACTACAAGTTATTTCTGCCGATGTTGGTGTTGCTTTTACCAACATCTTTACTTTTGTTGGTAAATTTAATGAGGTAAACCAAACACAGATTTTTAGGGTTTCGTACACAAAAGCAGGCGGAAAAAGTGCCGTTGGTGAAAGCAACACCAACAGCGGCGTAAAACTGAGTTGGTAGTTATTATCTAACATTCTATTTACAGGCAGTACTCTTGAAACACTATCGCCTGATTGTAACAGCAATTCGTGCCCAATTTTTCTAATCAAAATTTCCCTTTTGGCTGCTTCAAAATCGTCACTATCAGTAACACTAAATGCCACAAAAGCCACAGCCATCAATAGCAGCACTAAGCATCCGTACAGGTATTTACCATTGCTAAGGAACAAATTTTTATGCACAGACATGTTTTTACCAATTATTTACAAAGGTTACAGTTTTATTTACAATGCAAACCCTCTTTAATGCAAGGTAGTAGCCTACTTTAGCACAGTAAATTTTAATGGCTAAAAATTAAATGATGACATACAAACAACTATTTACGTTATTGTTAATTTCTATTTTGTACAGTGCTTGCAAGCAAAGCCAAACATTGGTAGCACCAGAAATAATAAAGCCCGCCAACAAAAACTTGGTTAACCCTTATGGGCCTAACCGTATGGTGCGTAGTGTAAAGCAAGCAAAAAACGGCGATATATTGATTGCTTCTTACTCAGGTGTATGGCGTTACAATGGTAAATTGTTTACCAATATTACAACAGCTATTAGTACACCGAGCTTTTGGGATGTGCTAGAAGATAAGAAAGGCAATCTTTGGTTTGGCACTAAAGATTCTGGTGTGTATTGTTATAATGGAGTATCTATTTTGCATTATACCACTAGGCAGGGGCTAGCTAGCAATACGGTGCTGCATATATACGAAGATAAAGCTGGCAATATTTGGTTGGGATCTAGCCGATACGATGGCAAATCTTTTAAAAATTTTACCACAAAGGATGGCTTTCCTAGCAACAATATTCGGTTATTACTTGAAGATAAAACTGGCAAACTTTGGTTTGGTGCACAAGGCGAAAATTTGTTTGTTTATGATGGAAAAACATATACCGTTTTAAAAAACAAAGATGGCCAACCTTTTTACAATGTTTGGGGAATTACCGAAGATAGAAAAGGCAATATTTGGTTTGGTGCATCTATCATTAAAGAAAAAAAAGGCAGTACCATATACTTGGATGGTGCGCCTGGTGTTTGGCGTTATGATGGTAGCAACTTTACAAAGGCATTGCAGATGGCTGCTAGTGCTATTGTAGAAGATAAGCATGGCAATATTTGGACAGCCGGCGCAGCAAATTCTGTTGGGTTTAGCCCTTGGAAATTGTTACGATACCACCAACAATCTCTGTATAATGCAAAGCCTAGTTTTACAGAAATAGCTTCCATTAACAATATGCTTTGTAAAATAGTAGAAGCTAATGATGGTAGCATTTGGTTTGGATCTGGAAAAGGCGTGTATTGTTGGGATGGAAAAACGATGACGAATTTTATGCCTACAAAAGAGCATATCTATCAAATAAATACAAAAGAAAGTCTTATTACTTGGAAAGGTTCCATGAAAATATCTGCTGCTGAAAAACATGTAGGCACTGTGGCTATATCAAATGCCGAATTGTGGGTAGAAAACAATCGTTTGGTAGGCGGCAATGTTGTGATAGACATGAATTCAATGGCATACGGCAACAAAAAAGATACAAACACGCCCATTCAACATTTACAATCTGCTGATTATTTTGATGTGAAAAGATTTCCCTTTGCTTCCATTGAAATTGCAGAAGTAGATTCGCTAAGTGCCAATACAGTGCAAATTACTAGCTACTTAACCATTAAATCTGTGACACACTTGGTATTTTTTCCAGCAACTATTCACGTTAAAAACGGTATATTAAATGCAAGTGCCAAGCTAACAATTGATAGAACCAATTGGGGTATTAATTATAAATCAGGAAAGTTGCATGAAAAATTTGCTGATCAAATAGTGTCTGATGAAATTGAATTTGATATTAAAATAGTGGCAAAGAAATAAACCTTGTTGTTTTTACACTGTTGGTGTGGCTTTCGCCAACTGGGTTTGTAAATCTGTTATACCAATTATCGGCATAAAAGGCTGAAAGATTGTAATAGTGCCGTGTGGTATTTGGTTAATACTGCTTTCAAAACTGCTGTATTTATAGTTTTAAAAATAATAAGGTTGCCTTATAAGTTTACAGGCAACCTTTATTACTAAAAGTGATGCAACTATTTTCTAAGGCTTTTTAGGCGGCATTAGCGCTTTAGGCAGGTTGTTAGTTGGTGGTTTGGTTGCTGGCTGCGTTTGTACTTTATTGTCAGGTAGTTTAGCAGGCGGAGTTGTAGTTGGGTTGGTTACTGGTGGTTTAGTTTCAGCAGGTTTTGAAGCAGGTTTATCTGTTTCTGCTGGTGTTATTTGCGATTCTGCAGCAATATCTTCAGGTTTAATATTGATAGGTATTTCATAATCTTTAGATGTACCGTTGCCAATATCTTCACCTTCGGCGCCTAATGGTGGTGTTGTACCATTAAAATCATCAAACGAAATATCATTTGGCATTACATCTGGTTTTACAAATGTTGCTCCTGCGTCAATACCTACAATATTTCTATCGTTTTGTACTTTTTCGTAGAAATAAGCCCAAATAGGTAATGCTGCCGAAGAACCTTGGCCTATTTTAGTTGCTTTAAAGCGGATAAATCTATCGTCGCAACCAACCCAGGTGCCACATAATAATTGAGGTGTGTAGCCCATAAACCAAGCATCGCTATTATCGTTGGTGGTACCTGTTTTGCCAGCAATTTCGCCACTTACACCGTAGTTCCATATACGGCTACCTGTACCAAATTGCATCACACCTTGCATCATTTTGATTATGGAATAAGCTGTAACATCGCTAATAACTTCTCTTCTTACAGGCGTAAAGCTTTGCAAAGTATTACCATTTCTATCTTCAATACGTGTAATAAACATAGGCTTAACATTAAACCCACGACCAGGTAACATGCTATAAGCTTGCATCATTTCGTACAACGAAATTTCGCAAGCGCCTAAAGCAATAGAAGGGTTGGGGTCAATTTTAGTTTGCAAGCCACATTTGTTGTTTAAAAAATCTACAAAACGCTTGGCAGCATTATTGCCAGTACCATCTAGCTGTTTCATAATGTAAGCAGTGGCACAGTTTTTAGAAAATGCTAGGGCAGAGCTCATTGGCATTGCGCCACCGCTACAGCTTTTAGTGGTAGCAGGTACTTTGCCATAAGCACCAAAACTTTGTTGTTGGTCGTACACGGTAGTATTTGGTGTAAAGCCTGCTTCTTCAATTGCCAAACTATATAACAAAGGCTTCATTGTACTACCTACCTGGCGTTTGGTGTTAAAGTTAACGTGGTCGTACTTAAAGGTTTTAAAATCAATACCGCCTACCCAAGCACGTACTTCGCCACTTTGTGCATCCATTGCCATAAAACCGGTTTCAAGCATTTGGCGGTGGTACTTGATAGAATCTAGCGGTGTCATTACCGTATCCTTTCTACGGTTATTGTTCCAAGCAAATACTTTCATTCTTGTTGGTGCCAAAAAGCTTTTAGCAATTTCTGTTTCATCAATACCATCTTTCTTCATATTGTGCCAGCGTTCTGTTTGCTTCATCGCATTTTCTAAAATATTGGCATGGTCTTTCCAAACTGAACCAGTTTTTATATCAGATTGATTGTCTAATATTTTTTGCATGTAGCTCATGTGTTTTGCTACAGCTTGTTCGGCGTACACTTGCATACGAGGGTTAATGGTGGTGTAAATTTTTAAACCATCTCTATACAAGTCGTAATTATCGCCATTACTTTTCTTGTGTTCTTTGCACCACTTTTTCATTTCTTCGCCCAATATCATTCTAAAATAAGGGCCAAGCCCCGTTGTTTCATCAAGCTTTTGGTAGTTTAGTTCTATTGGCTTTTTCTTAAGTATGGCTGCTTCATTTGCTGCTAAAAAATTGCTACGAACCATTTGATCTAGCACCACATTTCTTCTTATGGAAGCTTGTTTAGGATTTACTCTAGGGTTGTAGAGGTTGGAGCCCTTTAACATACCCACTAATACGGCAGCTTCTTCAATGGTTAAGCGGTCAGGTTCTTTTTGAAAAAAGGTTTTTGCAGCATTGCGAATACCAAATACATTATCGCCAAATGGTACTGTATTAAGATATAATGTGGCTATTTCTTCTTTGGTAAAGTTGCGTTCGAGCTTTATTGCAATAATGCTTTCTTTTATTTTTTGAATTACACGAACAACTTTGTTACGATTATAATCTGTAAATAAGTTTTTAGCTGTTTGCATGGTAATGGTACTTGCACCACCTTCTTTACCTAAAAACACAAATGCTCTTATCAACGATTTACCATCTATACCACTGTGTTTGTAAAAACGTTCGTCTTCTGTGGCTACAAGGGCATTAACAACATGCTTGCTGATGTCTTTATACTCAACATTTACACGGTCTTCAAGGTAATATTTACCCATTAATGTACCGTCTTGTGCATACACCTGGCTTGATAAATTAGCCGTTGGGTTTTCAATGTCATCAATTGATGGCATTTCGCCTAAAGCACCAAAATTTGCCAACAAAAAAATGAGTATTACAAATGCAAAGCCGCCAAAAAATATGCGCCAAAATATTCTTACAAAACGATTCATACGAGTGGTATTAAAACTAAAATTTGTTAGGGAAAATGTCTTTTAAAAATTGGGTGTACACGGCAACTTCTTTGCCAGTTTTTAGAATATCTAAGTTTTTATTGCTAATAATTGAAAACGAATATTTACTAGCTTGTAACCAAGGAATAATTCTACCAGCAACAGATGGTTTGGTTTTATCAATATAATCTACCGCATCGCCTGCATTGGCAAAAGGCCCAATTAACATCATTGAATACTGCGGGGTGATAGATACGTTAGTAATATTGAGTTTTGTGCTAGCATAGCGTTCTCTATTAAAACGGTTGAAGGCATTTTTTACTTCACCAGCAAAGGTTTCATCTACTTTATCTAGAATTAATGTAGCGTAATGCTCGTCTGTTGGTACAAATTGAAATGTTTTGCTGTCGCTAACAATTAGTTTGTTATCAATTTTAATGTCGATAGGCTTTGTAGCTAAAGCAGGCAATTTACTTACGGTGTCAACTTTTGCAATTGTTGCAGGTGTTAGTTTTGTACCTGTTGGTTCAGATAAATCTACACGTTTAGCAAGTTCTTCCTCTTTTTTATCTTCGTTATAGTTGGTTAAATGGGCTTCAATTTCTGCACGTCTTCTCAGTACTTCTATCATGGTTTTGGCTTTATCTGCCAATGGCGATTTTGGAAAAGTGGTTGCTAAATTTTGCAATCTATTGATGGCGGTGCTATCGTCTTTTTGTTTAACGTAGTAAATAGCTTCTATGTACAATAATTGAGGTGTCCAATAAGATTTGTCAAATGAGCTATCAGCTTGTTTTTTAGCAATTTTTGCTTCTTCAAAATTGCCTTCTACAAATAAGTTGTAAACGTTTTGATAGGTGGCATTAGCACTATCTTTTGAAGTCATTTCGTTAGCGAAAATATTGGTGAACTTTAGGTTAGGATAACTTGTTTTGAGCAATTTATTTAACGAATCGGCTTTTACTACTTGGCTCATTTGCTTGTAACAAAATGCCAAATTTAACATGGCTTTAGGTCGCTTATCATCGTTAGGAAAACGTGTTAACAAGCTATCGAAGCAAGCAATGGCAGAGGGGTAGTCTTGTAATTCATTTTGAAAAGTAATACCATTGGCAAAATAGGCTTTTGCAATACTTAAATTAGAGGCAAATAATTGATCTTCTGTTAAAGGAATATCGCCCATTAAACCTTCAAAGCTTAAGTCTTTTGGTTTGTCGTTGGCAGTTGTATCTTTTTTTAAGGAGTTAGAAACGTCATCTATGTCAATTGAGAAACTTTGTGCTGCGTTTTGCGTAACTGTTTGTCGCTGCCAGTTATCTACGTTTTGACGAACACCCCATTTGGCTTTAAATTCAGAAAAGCCTTTTTGTTTTAATGAGGTATTTGAAAAATAAAAATCAGATGCAGACTTATTATCGAATAAACCAGCAGGGGCAGTGGGTGCGCCCAGTGCAGTATTGCTAGGAGGTTCAATAGAGGCATCATCTTTTAAACCTTGTTCTTTGCGTAGCTTACGTGCCAGTTTTTTTACAAAAGCATTGCGTTCGGCTTCTGATAAATTAGCCAAATGTTGTAAGCTATCTTGCTTTTCAATAGTACTAATATTGGTGCTAATTAACTTGAGGGATGGCTTCAAATTTTCTACTCTATCTCTATCGTTTTGTAGCAATAAAGCTGTTTCTATGCTATCGTATAAACTAGTTGCGGTGGGATATTTTTTCTCGTTGAAATAAATATCGGCTAGCATTAACAAGCTTTTTTGCTTTAGTGCATTGTTTTCTTTATTAGCGTTTTTAATGCCTTCTGTTAAAGCTAATTTGGTGTTAGGAATATTGTTGAGTCTTTGCTCAATTGTAGCAATTACTTGGTAAATAATGTCTCGGTAGCCAATGTATTTTTCTCTTCTTGCAAGGTGGTACATCTCTAGCAAATTAGATTGTACGCCATTGTTTCTTTTAGATGAAGCTAAATCTACAAAGTTCAATCTTGCATAAACTTCCATCACGGGGTCTATGGTGTGTGTAATAGTTCTGTCGAACATGTCAATTGCATCCTCATTTTTACCTGCCAAAGCATACATCTGCCCACATAAATATTCCCAGCGAGCTTTTTCTTGTCTATTTTCAGCATTGTCAAGTGCGCTTTTTAAATGCGAGGCTGCACTATCGTAAGATGCTTGCTTGTAATAGTTATAAGCAATAAGTTCGTGCAAGTCTGTTTGTAAGCGTTTAGGAAAAACAGGGTCGCTAGTTAAAATTGACAATAAGCCTGTGGCATCGCCAATTTTATCTTGCTCTAAATAGTTGCGAACTTCCCACAATAGGCTTTCGTTACGGCTAGGTGCGGTGCTAAATGCTTTCTTTAAAATAGATGCTTTTTCATTGGTAGAAACGGTAAACACACCATTTGTATTACTAGCGTTACTACCTAAAATAATGTCGTAACCTTCATCTTTTGGAGCCCAAGCATAGTTTATGTATTGAAAAATATAGCCTGCGCTATCGTAATTTTTGCGCAGCAAATACGCTTTGCCCAGTAATAAATACAAATTATCTATCCAATCGTTTCTTAAATCATGTAATAAAATACCAGCGGTGCATTTATAAATGACCGAATCGAGTTCATTTTTTTCTGCGGCAGTAATATCTAACGAGTAGTTGTAAAAAGGCAACAACTTGGTGTAGTCGTCTTTAAAAGCCAATTTAGAACGGGCGATAATATCGTTCACTTTATTATTGGCGTTAAAGTAGTAGTTGTAATGCGTAAATGCATTTTGAAACAAACGCTTATTGGCAGTGAGTTTTTTATCTCCCGTTTTTTCGGAACGCAGTTTTCGGTTCTCGTATTTTTTCGGTTTGTCTTTATCTAAATTGATAGTAGCATAAGGCTGGGCAATAAGGGCACAACGCCCTATAAGCAGCAAAGCCATTGTGAAAATAACAAGTAAGTGTCGGTTCATACGTAAAAACATCATTCCAATACTACAAACATAATTTATTTACCGTGTGAAAATACTAATAAAATAAGAAAGTTTTTTGGCTCTAATTTTTTATATTTATTACAGTTCCTTCAACATCCAAATATCGCAGCCATTGTGGCCGCTATTGCCCATGGGTGTTGTAAGATATTGAAAGCCTAATTTTTCATAAACAGCTACTGCATATTTTAGTTCGGGCATTGTTTCAAGATATATGTTGGTATTGCCATTTTCTTTAGCCCATTGTAAGCAATTAGCCATCAAGGTTTTACCTAAACCAATACCACGGTACTGTTTTTTCAAATACATTTTAACCAATTCGCAAGTGCCTAATGGCAAGCCTTCGGTAGGGTAGAGGCCGCCACCACCAACAATTTCATCGTTTACCAAAGCAATAAAATAGTGGCTTTTAGGTTCCGATGTAAACAGTTCAAACAAATGGTCTGTACTGTCATCAAAATAAACAGTACCAGGTTTATTGGCACCAAATTCTTCTAAAGCGGTGCGAATAATTTTTGCAATAAAAGGATTGTCGTTGGGCTGTATGTTTCTAATTGTTATGTGTTGCATGTTAAGTGTATGGTTCTCGCATATTTCGCTGGTTCTCAAAAATTTTAAAAAAAAATCGGCTAAACAAGTTTGGTTATTTGGTATAGCTGATGGTTATTTTCTGCGAAATCTGCGAGAGATATTTTACGCTCTAAATTTCTTATACAAGTTAATTAAACCATTGGTGCTGCTGTTGTGGCTAGTGATAACGTCTTCGTTTTCTAGTTCTGGTAAAATTTGCCCCGCCAATTGCTTGCCTAATTCAACACCCCATTGATCGAAACTGAAAATGTTCCAAATAATACCTTGCACAAATATTTTGTGTTCGTATAGCGCAATTAAGCTACCCAAACTGTATGGTGTAATTTGCTTTAATAAGAATGAATTGGTTGGTTTATTGCCATCAAACACTTTAAACTTCATCAATTTCTTAATGTCTTCATCATTTTTACCAGCTTTCATCAATTCTACACGTACTTCATTTTCGCTTTTACCGTTCATTAAAGCTTCGGTTTGTGCAAAGTAGTTTGACAATAGTTTGTTGTGATGATCGCCAATAGGATTGTGGCTTATAGCTGGTGCAATAAAATCGCAAGGAATTACCAAAGTGCCTTGGTGAATCAATTGGTAAAATGCGTGCTGACCATTGGTGCCTGGTTCGCCCCAAATAACTGGGCCGGTGGCATAATCAACAGAATTACCGCTTCTATCTACGCTTTTACCATTGCTTTCCATATTGCCCTGCTGAAAATAAGCCGCAAAACGGTGTAAGTATTGGTCGTAAGGTAAAATAGCTTCGCTTTGCGCACCAAAGAAATTGGTGTACCAAATACCTAAAAGTGCCATTAAAACAGGAATATTTTTAGTGCCTTTTTCTTTTCTAAAATGTTCATCTACGGTGTAAGCGCCTTTCAATAATTGTTCAAAATTATCGTAGCCAATGGTTAATGCAATAGATAAACCAATAGCACTCCATAAACTGTATCTACCGCCAACCCAATCCCAAAATTCAAACATATTGGCTTTATGTATACCAAAAGCAGTAACTGCTTTTTCATTAGTGCTTAATGCTGCAAAATGTTTGGCAATATGCGCTTCATCTACAGCCGTTTTTAAAAACCAATTACGTGCAGTATGTGCATTTGTCATGGTTTCTTGTGTAGTAAATGTTTTAGAAGCTACTAAAAATAGCGTTTCATCGGCAGTTACTTTTTTCAAAGTTTCTGCAATGTGCGTTGCATCTACATTGCTTACAAAATAAGTTTTAATACCTTGTACCCAATATGGTTTTAAGGCTTCTGTAACCATTACTGGTCCTAAATCGCTGCCACCAATGCCAATGTTTACAATGTATTTAATAGGCTTTCCGGTATAACCTTTCCATTCGCCGCTGTGTATTTTGGCGCAAAAACTTTTCATTTGAGCCAAAACCTTTTGTACCGATGGCATTATGTCTTTGCCATCAACCAAAATGGGCATATCAGAAAAGTTACGTAAAGCGGTATGCAATACTGAACGCTGCTCGGTTTCATTAATTTTTAAACCTGCAAACATGTCATGTATCGCATCATACACTTTACAATCGTCTGCTAGTTGTAGCAATAATTGCAAGGTTTTTGGGTTGATGATATTTTTAGAATAATCGAAAACTATTTCCTCCAGTGTTAAGCTAAATTTTTCAAAGCGCTCTGGGTCTTGTGCAAACAAATCTTTCATGTGCTTGCGGCTCATTTCGTTTTCGTAGTGCTTGCGCAACAGTAACCATGCTTGCGTATTGGTTGGATTAATTTTTGGTAGCATAAATATGTGGATTTAATTGATTGCTTAAAATAGTTGCAGCCTTTAAGCTGCAACATTAGGTAACTTATAAACTTTTTATTACGTTAATGGTATCGTCTACCATTTGCTTGCTAATGTTTAAATGTACCACTAAACGAATTTGTGTACTAGAAACACTGAATAATTTAATAGTATGTTTAGCCATTGCTTCTACAAAAGAGGCAGGTGTAAATCTACCTTTAATGGTTGCAATAACAATATTAGTTTCTACTGGTAAAATATTGCCTACAAAATCGGTTGCGGCTAAGGCTTCGGCTATTTGTGTGGCGTGTAAATGATCGTTTGCAAGGCGATTGATATTGTTTTCTAACGCATAAATACCTGCGGCTGCTAAAATGCCTGCCTGCCTCATGCCGCCGCCCATTACTTTACGTATGCGTCTACCTTTTTTAATGAAAGCTTTGTTGCCAAGCAATACACTACCAACGGGTGTACCTAAGCCTTTGCTTAGGCAAATAGAAATACTATCAAACAACTCGCCGTAATTACTGGCTTTTTGTTGCTTGTACACTAGGGCGTTAAATAGTCTTGCACCATCTAAATGCAGGCTTAGGTTATTGGTTATGCAAACCGATTTAATTTGCTCAATATCAGTGAGTTCGTAGCAGCAGCCACCACCTTTATTTACTGTATTTTCTAGGCTTACTAAACGGCTAATTGGTTTGTGAACGTCATTAGGATTGTTAATGGCATCTTTTACCATATCTGCTGTTAGGCAACCATTATTGCCATGCAATAATCTTACAGAACAGGCACTATTAACAGCAATACCACCGCCTTCGTATTGGTAAATGTGGCTCAATTCGTCGCAAATTACTTCATCGCCTGGTTGTGTGTGTGCTTTTATAGCAATTTGATTGGACATGGTGCCGCTTGGGCAAAACAAACCAGCTTCTAGGCCAAACATCTCAGCGGCCATTTGTTCTAGTTGATTAATGGTTGGGTCCTCACCAAATACATCGTCACCAACTTTGGCACTAAGCATAGCTTGCAACATGCTTTCTGTAGGTTGTGTTACCGTATCGCTTCTAAAATCAATCATAAGGTGGTAAAGATAAGGCGTGTGGGTTTTTGTACAAAGCTGTGTGAAATGATTGTATTTTTAAGATTGTTTTTAACATTGTATATGCAATTGCCATTAAAACATTGGTTGCAACCGTTTGCCAGGCAAAAGAGCAGAACGATGCTTGGTTTAAGCTATATTCTGGGGAGATGGAAAGAACGATGCGTGGTTTGGGCTGTTTACTGGGGAGATGGGCTAAACTATCAATAGTTTGGGTTATTTAGCAAGGATATAGAGAATGGCAGCATTATATTGGGTGATAATTTTAGCTAATAGCGCAAGTTTAGCTACTCTGTGGGCATTGTGTCTTACCCTGAAATAGGTTGACCATTTTTTGGTTAAATATTTGTTTGTTTTTA
>JASGCX010000011.1:37915-67523 GCA_030053925.1 Flavobacterium sp. | reverse complement strand
TTACATTTGTAACTGCATTGGAATGGTAAACTTGTTGCATACTATTTTTATTTGTGGTAAAACAAAAATAACCAACTTTTTACCTTACGGTTCTTGTGGCTGCGTTTCGGCTACGCCTTCACTACGCCACAAGAACTGGAATATGCCATCAACAATGTTGTGAAACTATACAGCTAACAAACAAAAAATTCAAAGAAACAACAAATCACAATAATCAATCAAATCATTAACTATCATAGTTCAGACAATGGAAGATAATAAAGAGTTGGAAACACAAGCCGATTTATTTGGTAATCCTATAGATGCAGAGGATAAAGGGCTTGGTATGAAAAAAACTTTCAATCCAAATAATATAAAAATCCGTTTGCAACCTACTACAGTAGCTTTAATGATGGAGAGAATTACGCATAACGAAGTAAAATTAAATACGGAGTTTCAACGTAAAGAAGGTTTATGGAAAAATGAACAACAGAGTAAATTGATAGAAAGTATTTTAATTCGTATTCCATTACCAGTATTTTATTTTGATGGTAGCAACTCAGATGAATGGTTAGTAATTGATGGATTACAGCGATTAACCAGTTTAAAAAGATTTGTACTTACCAAAGATTTAAAACTAAAAGGACTTGAATTCTTAAAAAACTTTGAAGGCAAAGGATGGGATGATTTGGATAGACCCTTACAACGCCAAATAAACGAAACAGCTCTTCAATGCTATGTTTTAGAAGAGGGAGAACCCGATGTGAAGTTTAATATTTTTAAACGAATAAATACAGGCGGTTTAAATCTATCAGACCAGGAAATTCGCCACGCTATGCACCAAGATGTAGCACAATATTTAAAAAAATTAGCAGAAAGCAAAGAATTTATTGAAGCTACAAGAGGAAAAGTAAGTCCAGAAAGAATGTTAGATAGAGATTTTATAAATCGATTTTTAGCCTTTTATTTATTTAATTATGAAACGGAATATAGCTACGATGAAGATCTTGATTCCTTTATGAATAAGGCATTAGATTTATTAGCCACATTATCTGAATCTGAAAAAGAAGATATTGAAATACGATTTAAAAAAGCGATGGTGTTAAGTACCGAAATATTTGGCGAAAATGCTTTTTCAAAAACTAAAGAATACAAAAGAATCAACAAAGCATTGTTTGAAGTTATGGCTGTCAGTTTTGCAAGGCTTGCAGATAATGAAAGGCAAAAACTAAAAACAGGTAGTAGAAGATTTAGAACGATGTTTTATGATGCAGTGAAAAATTCAATGGCAGATTCATTGTCAAGCAATACGGGAGGCAAATCAAATGTTTCTTTACGCCATAGAGAATTTAATAAAATAATAAATCAAATTTTAAACGAGCAGTAATGATTAATAAAATAGAAATAGAAAATTTTAAATCCATTAAAAAAGCAAGTGTCCCAACAAAGAACTTAAATGTATTAATGGGGCTTAATGGTATGGGCAAATCTTCATTTATTCAAATGCTTTTATTATTAATGCAAAGTGATAAATTAGAAGATAGAACACTTGACTTAGATGGTATATTAGCACAGATAGGTCAAGGTAGAGATGCTATGTATCAGTTTGCAAATGAAGACTTCATTGGATTTGGTATTCAACTTAATGAAGAAATGTATAATTGGAAATTTGAAAATCAACCTGATAAAGATAGGCTTATTGCTGATGCAGGGTTTACGAAGGCTAAAATGCTTTTTTTTAGAGAACAAACTAAAATGTTTCAATACATAAGTGCCGAAAGAATTGGACCTAAAGAAATATATGATGCTAATAGTGTTGTGGTAGCCGATAAAAAACAAATTGGTTTACTTGGAGAGTTTGCCGTTTATTTTATCAATGTTTTTGGTGCAAAATTGGAGGTGAAGGAATCACTTCGTCATTCAAAAGCATTGAGTAATAAATTAAATGCTCAATTAAATGCTTGGATGAAAGAAATTTCACCAGGTGTTTCCATTAATACTAAGTATGTGCCAGAAGTAAATAAAGTTATCTTAGATTATCAATTTGATTTAGAAACAAGCCAAACAAATCCCTTCCGCCCAAAAAATGTAGGTTTTGGAATTTCTTATGTATTACCCATTGTGTTAGCCTTACTTACGGTTGAAGAAGGAAAAATAGTTGTAATAGAAAACCCTGAAAGTCATATACACCCAAGAGGGCAAGCAGAATTAGGTAAACTTATTGCTCTAGCGTCTCAAAGTGGTGCTCAAATTTTTGTAGAAACCCATAGCGACCATATTTTAAATGGTATAAGAGTAGCAGTAAAGGAAAATTTAATAGATAAGTTGAAAGTAAACATAATGTATTTTGAAAAAACTACTACAGAGAAAGAGCAGTTTACCGAAATAACCCCAATAAGAGTTGACCATAAGGGCGAATTGGATGAATATCCTAAAGACTTTCTAGACGAATGGAGTAATCAACTTCTAAAATTACTGTAAGCCATGGAGTTAATATGTAACGAATTATCACTTTATCCATTAGTGAATAGTAGCCAAGAAGCCGAAAACTATTTTAGGAACACCTTAAAATTGTTCGAGAAATGTCAAGAAAAATATGGATTCTCTCACATTCGGTTTCCTATTGACTTTAAAAAGCAAAATATTACTACTACACAAACATTTATAGATTGGATTGGTACGATAACAAACAGAAATCTGAAAGATACAATTATTAAATTATTACGTCCACCATTTACAGATGATTTAAACGAGAATGAGTTGGTAGCTTTTTATCAAAGCGAATACAAAATTATTGATGAGACTGCACCTCTAAAAGACAATCCAATTGGCTTGCCTGTTGCTCATATTTTATCAAAACCTACTATCAGTTTCAATACTCATAATTTTTGGCAAACTCGAAAGATAAACCTTGAAAAAACAAATGCTAGCGAAAATGAAAATCTGCATTTCTTTGTTCATAACATTTGCTTTGAGGATGATTTAAGCAAACCCGAATTTTTGGAATGGACTGATATATCAATGATTCGCATGATAAATACGAAAGAAATATTAATCAAGTATTTAGCATTTACAAAATACCAAGTAATAATTACTGACAATTTTTGGCAACAATTTATTGAATGGCAGGAAGAAAATCCTAAACTATACAAGTATATTTTGCTATTAATGAAAGATGTGCAAATGCATCCATTTACTGGGGGGATGGGTCAAACGGAAAATCTGAAGAATAGAGGGAAGGAAGCTTCTAAAAGGATTACCAATAGTTATCCAGATGGGCATAGATTAAGTTACACTATAGAAAATAATACAGTAACATTTATTGCTTGTAAAGGTCATTACGAATTTCATTAAGTAAAAAACAATTACCACAGATACATCCCCAAAAGGCATAGAAACCATCATAGAAAAGCACTTGGTAGATGTGTGTGGCTTTAGCCAAAGTTATAGTGCCAACTATGACCGTGACCTTTATTGTTTGAGTTTATCAAGCAAACCCAGCCCATAGCTTTTTATACCATTGTAAAACGTAGCGAAGATAAATTTATAAAACGCCTGGCAGAGCAAATTAAAGCCAAAGGCATCATTGAAATTTTGCGTAAAGGCATTAAAGATTTAGACCTTCAAATAAATCTGTACTACAAAAACCCAGTTTTCTACCTCAACCAAAAGGCACAAGATAATTACCAAGCCAATATATTTTTAGTTACTCGTCAGTTGTTTTATAACCTATCCAATAGCAAGTGTACATCGCAAACAAAAGAAACTACTTGTTTGAGTGCAGCTTTTATTGTAAAGCCCTAGTTTGCAATAATAACTCCATCATTTTTTCTGCTGCAATGGTAGCTTTTGTCTTTAAAAATTCCGCACTGGTATTGTCGCCCACTTCATAAGTAAGGGCTTCTGCATCACAGATACGGTCAAACCAGGCTTTTGATACATTTGAACGATTACCAGATGAATTTGCGTTTACTTTATAGCTCGGTATGCTTTGCTCCAGTGCTTTAAGCCAGTCATTAATAAAACCAGGAGCATTGGAACGTTTATCATCCGTATTAGTATAAAACACATCATTCCAAGTGGAGTGAAAATCTATAACAAAATAAATTTTAGCTTGTTGCTTTATCAATGTTGATACAATGTAGTTGCGTATAGCCTGTGTTTCGGGCTGTTTAAAATGTTCCCAATCTCTGTTCAAATCAACACCTGCCATATTGTGTCGCCAATGCCCCTCATCAACCCCATCAGGATTTATCGTGGGAATGATAATCACTTCAAAACGTTCAAGAAATTTTTTAGAAAGAGGCGACCTATCAAGAATTTTATTTACAAAATGCTGCATAGCACGGTAGCCTGTAACTTCTGGTGGGTGCTGCCTGCTCAGCACAACAATGATTTCTTTGCCTGATGCAGCTTTGGTATTTAAACAAACAATTGGGTTATTGTTAATGCTGTTGCCAATAACTTGCTTGTATATACCAGAAACACTTGCAAGGCTATCAATCCATAAATACGATGATGGCAAATCTATTAATTCCTGTGCAGCTATAAAGGCAGTATCATTTGCTGTAAGTGTTACTTTAAATGATGCTGTGGTGCTATCCTTGTTTAATAACACGTCATCAATTCTCTGCCATTGTTTGCCATTAATACTAAATTTAGGATTATACCTATGGGCAACCTGCTGGTATTGTAATTGCAAATAAACTTGTCTATTTTTTTTAGACCATATTTTAAATGCATACCAAGGGCTGGGATTAACGGGATTGTTCTCAGGCAAAATCAGCACACTGTAAGTAGAATCATTTACTGCTGTTACTTTATTCAGCCTGGCAGCCGAAAATTTATTACTGAAACCAATGGAGCCTTTTTGAAAAATAAAATCCTTTTTTTTCTGTAAAGTTACAGTTGTGGGCTTAGTTATATCAACAGATAAAGAAGCCGCAGTGCGGCTGGTTGTACAACTGGTATAAGTGCAAACAGCCAAAGATAAACCCAGCCACCCTGCAAACTTTTTCATAGTATAGTATTCTTATGTTAATTAAATGCCCAAATACTTACATCCATTAAATGCCCGTTTTGCCTTTGAACTGCGGCATCCATATTTGTACCATTTGCGGTTCGTTCACTGATAGGATATAAATATCTTCTTGGAATTACTTTTGATGGATTGAAACTAGTTTGTGCATTTGTTGGTGGAACTAAAACAGGAATACCTGTACGCCTGTAATCAACCCAGGCCTCAAAAGTACCTTGTGCATACATGGCTATATACTTTTGCTCCATAATGCGGTTAAGCTTTTGAGCAAATGTTGTAAGCCCGGTAAAGTTGCCATTGGTATTCAAATAAGTGGTATAATCGGCAGGCAAAAGCCCCACTAATTCCATGCTTGCTTTAATAGCATTTGAAAGTTCCAACAATGCTTTTGCCTCATCGCCTGTACGCAGGTAAGCCTCTGCCAATATAAACTTAACTTCGGTAAATGAAATAAGCGGTAATGGTGAACTGTTTTGTGCCCAAAACATAGTTGGGGTTGTACTGCTGTACACTACATAATTACCACTTACCAGTTTGGTGTACCTACTAAGGCGTGGATCCGATTTAAGAACTAGTAAATCGGTAAGAGGTTTACCCACTGCCATCTGCCCTGGCCTTTGCACACCAAAAGATGCAATTGGGTTAGATCCATTGGTAGTATTATCAAAAGGAAAATTGGGTTGTGTAGTATTTGATAAAATTGTTCCCTGCAATAAAATACTTAATGCCTTTGATGCTGCATTCGCATCTTTTTTTGTTAAATGCATATAATACCTTGCCTTTAAAGCCTGGGCTGTTGCAAGCCATTTTGTGGCATCGCCCTTAAATATCAAATCGTCTGTTGATGGGTTAATTGTTCCGGCAGGCTTTTTAAAATTATCAATACTCTGGTCAAGCAGGCTTTGAATTGAATCGTAAACAACAGCCTGTGCATCATAAGCTGGCGTTAAATTTGCTTCACCGCCAAAGGCTTTAGAATATGGCACATCTCCCCAGCAACTGGTAGCTAAACCTAGATTAAACGCCATCATCAATTTTGAAATTCCCGAATAATAAGGCGCATTTAGGGCTTTTGCTTTTTCCATTATATCGGCGCAGTCTTTCATTGCGCCTCCATACAAACCGGTGCGCCAAAATTCATTTAATGTCACTTCATCTATTTCATAAGTGCTATAACCTGCTGGTTGATTGTTTAAACCAACAAAATGCTGAATGGCACACCCTGTAACCCTGGCCCCGATAGCACCAAGATTTCTTGCAGACTGCGCCTCAAGCCCCGGCAGAATCTGGCCAATTCCAGCATCATTAGTTCTGGTTGGGTCAATATTTACATCCTTAAAACAGGATGAAAAAAGAATGGAACTTATTGTTATTACAATTATACGTTGTTTCATATTGATATTTTTTTAAAAATTTACTTGAAAATTAATTCCATAACTCTTTGTATTTGGTAAATTGTAGTAATCCCATCCAGTGGCATTACTATCACCACTCAAATTTGTTTCGGGGTCAATGCCAGAATATTTAGTAAACAGCAACAGGTTACGGGCATACACAGATACAGAAGATCCGTTTAGTCTCCCTTTAAGAAAATTTTTGGGTAATTTGTATCTTAATGTAACCTGCCTAAGCCTTGCCCAGGAGCCATCTTCAATATAATCTTCAGATACGCCAAATGTGCCGCCCTTACGCCATTTAATACCGCCCAGCCCATTTGCAGGATTGGCAAAATCAACAGGTACTGTGTTTTTAGCCCCAGTTGTAGTAACACCATCATAAATATAGCCTGTAACTTTGCGTAAATCACCACTCTCTTTCGAGATGCCCAATGAGCTATTAAAAGCTTTGGTTGCGTTCCATATATTGCCGCCCTTTCTAAAATCCCAAAGCATACCAAGTTCAAAATTTTTATAAGAGAAAGAATTGTCAACGCCTGCAAGAAAATCAGGATTGGGGTCTCCGATGGGGTCTTGTGTGATAGCAATCAATGGCCAGCCATCTGTTCCAATTATAAGTTGCCCTTGTACATTCCGCTGATAATGGGTACCATTTAATACACCATAAGGTTGACCAACTTTTACCAGTGATGCAAGTGCAGAAAACGATTGAAGTGAAACCTGCGTAACACCTAATGGCAGGCTTTGTACTGTTGATTTGTTTTTTGAAAAATTAACATTCAAATTCCATTCAAAATTTTTTGTTTTTACAGGTGTGGTGTTCAGCGTTATTTCAATTCCTTTGTTTTGAATATGCCCTGCATTTATTATTTGCTGTAAAAAACCTGAAGCAGCCGATATGGTGGTAGTAACTATCTGGTCTTTGGTAGAGGCATCATAATAAGTAACATCCAAACCTATTCGGCCTGCCAAAAATTTAAAATCTCCCCCCACCTCAAAAGTGGTGGTTCGCTCTGCTTTTAAATTACTATTTGAGAGCGAGCCGCCTCTTTCCATAGAACCCAAACCAAAAGCAGGAAAAATGATTCCAGGAATAAGTTCATCACCACCCACCGTTGTTCTATCGTAGTAAGTATTTAATGCATAAAGCGGGGCATCATTTCCAACCTGGCCAAGTGATGCCCTTATTTTTGCATAAGGCACTATGCGATTTCCTTCAAAATTAAATGCTTTGCTTAAATCAAGGCCTGCGCTAACTGTAGGGTAAAAAAAAGAATTATTGTTTGTTGGTAAGGTAGATGACCAGTCATTACGACCAGTAAGATTTACAAATAAAAAGTCCTTGTAGGTTAATTTAATATCTCCAAATGCACCTACCAAGCGGCGGCGGCGAATGGCAGTATTGCTAGAAACAACAGCAGCATTGCTAATATCAAAGAATCCTTTCTGGCCAAGATTGTCTCCATCAACCCCTTTTGCCACATATTTATTGGAATAATAGTTTTGCCCCAATGTAATATCGGCTTCTAGGTTTTTGCCAATTGTTTTATTAATAAGCAACAAAATATCAGAATTAATATCTGTAGATGTTATATTGGTGTTTGAAATTCTGCCAAGTATATTTGATGAAGAACCAATATCCCATGCTGAATTTCTATCATCAGAATAGTTGTCTATACCCAACTTATACCTCAGTTTCATCCAGGAGTTAAGTTTATATTCTAAATTAAGGTTGCCATAAAACCGATTTACATTATCCTTGAACGGCACATTGTTAACTGACCAATATGGGTTATCATAAGCAGTAGTAAATGCCCTTTGTTTACTATTAGGCAACGTATAAGTACTGGTGTTATTTGCTGCATCTTTGCCACTTAAACCATTAGCAATATCAAATGTTGGTGTATTTCTTAGCAAACCTGCCATAACACCAGAAACATTTGAGCCTCTTTGAATTCTATTACCTCCAGAATTGACAAAGGAAGCCGAACTTCCAATAGTAAGTTTTGGAGTTACGATAAATGAACTGTTTACTTTAAAAGAATTCCGTGCAAAATCTGCATTGGGTACAATGCCGGTTTGGTATAACCTGCCTGCAGAAAAATAGTAAGTGCTTTTTTCTGACCCTCCTGATACTGAAATATTGTTGTCAAAAGTATGTCCTGTAACAAAAAAAACATCATACGGATTATATGCAATAGCAGCTTTGCCATTACCTGTTCCTTTTGGCACAAGTTTTCCGTTTCTATCCCATGGATAATTAGTAGAACCGTCATACTCAAGGTTGGCAAGTGCTGGCCCCCATGAGTTTACTGTTGGTGCGGCTGCATCTGGTCCCTGATAAACAAAATTCGCTGCGGTAATAGTACCCTGTGCATATTCACTTTGTCTTTCGGGCAACTGGTTTACTCTGTCTAAAGAATAGGAAGAAGTAAATGAAATCTTGGGTTTGCCCTGAGCTCCATTTTTTGTTGTAATTATTACCGCCCCGTTGGCTGCCCTTATTCCATATAATGCAGTGGCAGCGGGTCCTTTTAATATAGAAACAGATTTAATATCGTTTGAATTTATATCAATTGCCCTGTTAGAAACATCTACACCGGCTGTGCCATTGCCAACAGATGAATTATCAACAGGCACACCATCTATAACAAAAAGTGGTTTATTACTGCCTGTAATTGACTTATTGCCACGGATAGTTATATTGGCAGAAGCCCCTGGTGAACCTGATGAAGAAACAACATTTACACCGGCAGCCTTGCCTGTTAACGCACTTACAAAATTTGTTTCTCTTGAATCAACTATGTCATTTGCGTCTACGTTTTGTATAGAGTAACCTAATTTTTTCTTATTGGATGAAATACCTAAAGCGGTTACTACCACAGGAGAAAGGTTTTGCTTTGTTGGGGTTAATACAACGCTTAACTCCGTTTGCTTATTCACTTTTATTACCTGTTCTTCATAGCCCACAAAGGAAATGATGAGGATATCATCTGATTCTGCATTAATAACAAACGCTCCCTTTTCATTTGTTTTAGTACCATTTTTTGAACCTTTTACGGTAACAGAAGCTCCTGCCAAAGGATTGCTATTTTCATCCATCACTTTTCCTTTAATCTCAGAAACCAGTGACAATACCACTTTACTTTCAGCAACACCAATTTCTTTTTTTTGTTTTACTATAATTGTATTACTGATTATTTCATAAGTTACCGGTTGGTTTTTAAAACATACATCCAGTGCTTCTCCCACCTCAGCATTTATAATGTTTACAGTAACACTCCTGGTCTTTTGAATTATCTCAGAATTAAAAACAAACTGTAATCCTGTTTGCTTTCTTACTGCTTCAAACACCTGCTCCAGGCTGGCATCTTTCAATTTCAACGTAACCTTCTCTCCAAAACCCGTGGCAGAAGCTTGTAATGCCATCATCAGGAGGGATATTAAAAAGACTGTTGCGGTTGGCTTTGCTTTTTTGTAATTGTTTACTCCGTTATTCATATTGATTGTTTTGGTTTTAATAATTTATAGTATTCTTAAAAACTGCAACTACAGTACAGTAATTTTTTTCCCTTCTTTTTTAAAATGAATAGTTTGTGTTGCTTCCAAAAACTTCAGAAACTCCTCTATAGATACGCTGCGGTTGATAACTCCTGTAAAACGGGTATTTGGCGGAGGGGTATTTACAAAATCCACATCGTACCATCTTTCTACCTCTCTAAATATTGCAGAAACAGGTGTATTTTTAAATTGAAAAACACCATTTGTCCATGCTACAATTTCATTAGTAGAAACGTTTGCTTTCACATTAAATTCTCCATTATTTTTTATTTGGGCTTGCTGGCTAGGCTTAATTATTTTTTGTTCTCCAGCATGTACTACTTTAACACTCCCTTCCAACAATGTTGCATTAATTGCATTTTCATTATCATAAGCATTAACATTAAAATGTGTACCCAAAACTTCTATTTCACTATTTTTTACTTTTACTTTAAAAGGTACATCAGGGTTTTTAGCTACTTCAAAGTATGCTTCGCCCGTCAGCTCTACTATTCGTTCATAACCCGTAAAAGCTGTAGGAAATTTTAAGGAAGAAGAAGCATTAAGCCAAACTTTTGTTCCGTCCTCCAATTCCACCTGGTACTGGCTCCCTTTTGTGGTTGTAAGAAAATTAAAGCCGGATTCTAGTTCTGGATGTTCACCATTCTTGTAAAGTAGGTTACGCTTTAGCTTTATAATTTTTGTACCGCCCTGTTGCGCCAATTCACCGTCATCAGCCCCTTCAAGCACTACGTTTGACCCATCTGCAAGGGTTAATATGGTTTGATTGAATGTATCGCTACCAGAAAATTTATTTTCTGTAATTTTCTTATTATCAGCAAAGGCATTGTTTTTTTGGGTACTTGTTGTATTAGAAAAGTGGAATGTTGCAAAAAGCAGCCCGATAAATGATGCTGCAACGGCATACTTCCAAAACACAGGAATCTTTCTTACAGGCTTCTTTGAATTTTCTTCATAAGACTGCTGCACAATGGTATTAAAAATTCGCTCCTTTGCCCCGTTTGAATACGAAGTTGCCTCTACTGAACCTTCTAATGAAGCATGAATAGCGGAAGACAACTCGTCAGCATATCGTTCCTGCTTGGTTAAGTCAATAAATGCCTGCAACTCTTTTGGTGTAAGTGTGTTGTTTACATACCCCTGAAGCAGTTTTTTGTAATCTTTTTTCATGCAATAACAGCCCATTAAACAGGGTTGTATAGTAAAGACACAGAATTTCTACGCAGGTAGTAGTCATAAGTAAAAAATATTTTTTTACAAAAACAGAACCCAAGCCTGTATCAGTAGTAAGTGAAAGCAATCGAGAGATTCCAGCTTCTGCCGAATGAATTGGAGTGCCTTTGTAAGATGCGCCTTAACAGTAAGCGTTGAAATACTAAGTTTTTCGGCAATAGCCTTATGATTTAATCCCTCATAACGGCTTAATTCAAAAACCCTGCGTTGCTGTGGAGGCAATTTCTCTCTGGCTTCTGAAATGAGTTTGTATATATCTTTTGTGTATAAGGATGAAGTAGCATCTTCAACTACCGCAAAATAATTTTGTAAATAATCCAAATAAACAATATCCTTCATTTTACTTCTTAAACAATTATAAATATGGTTGCGAGCCATAATAAATAGATAAGCCTCAAAGTTATCAACACCTGTAAGTGCTTCTCGTTTCAACCATATTTTTAAGAAAACGTCCTGCACAATCTCCTCTGCAATCACCTTCGACTTGGTAAAATTTAAAGCAACTGCGAAGATTTTATCGTAATACTTATCATACAGCTTCTTAAAAGCCATTTCATTTCCACTGGACATCAGTTGCAACAAATGATGCAACTCCTTATTACTTATATTGTTTTCTGCTATTTGCAATTCTATAATACAAGCTAAAAATATACTAAGCAGTTTAAAAATCCTTTTTTTTTACAGAAATTTCTTAAATGCACATTACAAAAAAAGCACACTTATTATTTTTTTCCAAAATTTGACAACTTCCAAAGTCACATTCTCCTACTTTCCTATACAAAACTTGCTAAAAATAAAATCTAGCTGATCATCATTGGTAATTTCTCCAGTAATTAAACCTAAATAATGTAGGCTTTGGCGTATGTCTAGTGCTAACAAATCACCAGGAATTCTATTTTCTAATCCTTCTTGAATATCATATAAAGAAACTGCTAATTGCTGTAATGCTTCGTGGTGCCGTGCATTAGTAACAATAGTTGCTTCGGTATTAATATTACCGCCAACAGCTATTGCTACAAGTTTTTGCTTTAAGCCATCAATGTTAATGTGGTCTTTTGCAGAAATAAAAATACTATTGCCTAAGTGACTAAACTGTGTTTGCAAATTATTGTTTGCGGCATCAATTTTATTGCCTACCAATAAATATTGCAAGCCTTCTTTTTCAAAATCATTCACAACGGCTTGCAATTCGGTTACACTGGTACTGTGTACATCAAAAAGGTACACCACTAAATTGGCAGAACGCATTTTTTCAAAGCTTTTTTCTACGCCAATGCTTTCTATTACATCAGTTGTATGCAACCTAATACCTGCAGTATCTATCAATCTAAACAATACACCTTCAATATTTAACACTTCTTCTATCGTGTCTCTGGTAGTGCCCGCAATATCGCTTACAATAGCTCTGTTTTCATTTAAAAGCGTATTAAGCAAAGTAGACTTACCTGCGTTTGGCTTGCCTATAATAGCCACCTGAACACCATTTTTAATCACATTGCCTAGCTTAAAAGAATGTAGTAGGCCATTAGTAGAAGCCACTAATTCAACAATCAAATTCGAAAGTGCTGTTCTATCGGCAAATTCAACGTCCTCTTGTGCAAAATCTAGTTCTAGTTCTATCATCGCAGAAAAGCGAATTAATTGTTCACGTAAGGCACTTAGCGAAGATGAAAAGCCACCACGCATATTCTTAATGGCCGTATTTCTACTAGCTTCGGTGTTACTAGCTATTAAATCTGCAACGGCTTCGGCTTGCGTTAAATCTAGTTTACCATTTAAAAATGCTCTTTGTGTAAATTCACCTGGCTTGGCTATTCGGCAGCCTTTTTTTACTAGTGCGGTGATTATTTTTTCTTGAATAAATGGTGAACCGTGGCAACTAATTTCTACAACATCTTCACCAGTGTACGACTTTGGGTTTTTGAAAATGGCTAACACCACTTCATCTAGTACTTCACCTGCATCTTTTAATAAGCCAACTAATATGGTATGAGATAACTGTGCAGATACTTTTTTTGATGTAAATAATTCATCTAAAACCAGAAAAACCTTACTACCACTTACTCTAATAACACCAATTGCACCAATGCCTTGTGGTGTAGCAAGTGCTACAATTGTATCATCCCAGCCACTCAATTTTCCCTGCATGTTGTGTATTTTTGGTGCAAAAATAATCTAATTGCAGCGGTAGAAAATCAAAAGCCTTTGCTAGTTAGCAAAGGCTTTCAACCAAATAAAGCTATCTATCCATTGTCATCTACCAAAAAAGTTACTTGCTGTCTTGCACGGTAAGCTACTTTTCTACCGTTTTGAATAGCAGGTTGCCATTTGGGACCTTTCGTGATAATTTTAATTGCTTCAGCTTCTGTACCAAAGCCCGGTGCATTTTCAGCTTTTACATCGCTAATATTGCCTTCTTTATCTACCACAAAAGATACCATTACAGTGTATTTGCCAGATTGTGCGCCATTTTCGGCAGGTAAGCTGGCATTCAAATTTCTTTCTAGGTATTTTTTCCAAGCTTCAAAACCACCTGGAAACTGTGCAGGAATTTCAACAGTTTTAAAAATTTCGGTATTATCAGTATTATCAACTTTTAATTTTCCATCACCATCGCCGGTAACAGAATGATTAACTGGTGCACTAATAATATCGTCACCACCTTTCTCACCAACAATGCTAGAAGCACCAATTTTTACATCTTCTGTTGCTTCAACTGGCTTAACTTCATTTTTATCATCTACTTCATGGTTTGGTGCTATTACTGGAATATTTACCGCTATACGCTCAAACTGTTTTTGTGGTTCGGGTTTTGGCTGTTCTTTAGGAATTTCTAGTTCGTCTTTCTTCTTATCTTTATAGTCATCTAAACTAACCTCAATGGTGTTCATTGGCTTGGTTTCGCCTTTTTTACCATTGGCAAATATTGATCCCATGGTAAATAAAAAACAAATACCTAAAGTAGCAGCCAATGCTTTAACCAGGCGTTTATTGTAATTTTTTCTTAGGTCGTAAGCACCATAGGCTTTGTTTCTACCGTCAAACAAAATGTCTAAAATGTTGGCGTTTAAAATGTTTTGTGTGTTCATAATTGTAAGTTTTTAAATGAGACACATAGTTCAAATTCTTCCATAAAAATTGTGAGAATATTTTTACAAATTCGCTGAAAGCCAATAATAGCAAAGGTTTTAAAGAAATAGCTAGAGGTGTAAAGCAAAAATGCCTCCCAAAATTTGGGAGGCATTTTATAAAATAATGAACACCGAAAGTTAATTATCTTCATTTACTTGAAAGGTAATTGCTTGTCTTTTACGACTTGTTACTTTACGACCATTTTGAATAGCGGGTGTCCATTTAGGTCCTTTTTTAATAATCTTAATAGCTTCTTCTTTTGTACCATAACCAGGATCTGTATCAGCAGTTACGTCGCTAATATTTCCTTCTTTATCTACAATAAAACTTACCATTACAGTGTATTTGTTTGCAGGCGCACCATTAGAACTAGGGACATCGGCATTTAAGTTGCGTTGCAAATATTTTTGCCAAGCAGCAGGCCCACCAGGAAATTCAGACTCAATTTGTACTGTAGTGAATACTTTATCGTAATCTTCTTCTACTTTAGGGGCTTCTACCACACCTGTACCTTTACTTTCAACTACAGGTGCAACAATACCATCGTCTTTTGTACCCTCTTGGTTAATTGTACCAATTTTGGTTTCAGCCAACTTTTCTTGTTCTGGAGGGGGTTCTTTTACTTCCTCATCTTTTACAATTTTAGGAGGCGTGAATTTTGTAATTTCCACTTTTGGTGGCTCTTGTTTTGGTGGTGGCGGCGGTGGAGGAACATCTGGCTTTTTATCTTCTTTTGCCACGTCCGCCAACGATACGTCTTGCACAATAATCTCATTCCGCTTTTCTTTCTTAAAAGAATTAGCAAGAATGGAACCTACGAACAACAATAAGCATAAAGCTAATGTGCCTAACAAGGCAAAACTAATACGCTTATTATAGGTTTTGCGAAGATCGTAAGCACCATATTCCTTATATCTACCATCAAAGATGATATCAAGGACATCTGCCGACATAATTTTGTTTATATCCATCTTGGTATCTTTTATAAATAAGATTCAATTAGTGGAAAATTCCACAAACTTTATTTTCCTGGTTTACTAGCACCACTAGCTTCTGATACTTTAATCAGTTGGTTTTCACCTTCCGAAATGTCTACTAGTGCATATCTTTTAACCACATTAATTGACATCTCGTCTAAAATATCGATTACGTTTCTATAGTTACTTTCTTCGTTTGGCTTAAGGATTACAACAAAATCCTTTTCGTTTGTACGTCTTTTTTTATCTATAATTACGTTACGTATTTCTTTAAACGTAGATGACTTAAAGTTAGCACCGGCGGGATCTAATTGACCTTCGTAATAAAATACATTGTTGTCTTTACTCAACATTACTGTAAGTACTGCCGATTCCTTTGCCTTAGTTTGATCTTCTGGCTTATCAGCATCTTTAGGTAAGTTCAACTTCATAGCCGTTGGATGGCTCATAGTTGTTGTAAAGATGAAAAATGTAATTAATAGAAATCCTAGATCTACCATCGGTGTTAAATCAACTCTTGTTGATAACTTTTTAGCTTTTTTGACCCCTGGGCCTTTCTTATGGCCACCACCGGAGGTATCCATTTCTGCCATGGTAGTAAAATTTTAATTTTTACACAATATTGTTTACTAATGTTACCTTATTCAGGTTTTGTTCCCTTGTCTTTATTTTGTGCATCAATCCATAAATCTGTTCCTTGAGGAACACTTTCTGGATTAGTTACCATTTGAAATTTCAAGAAATCGTTTTTCTTGAACGCATCAATCACATTTTTAAAAGCGGGATACTTAGCATCATTATCACCTTTTAATAGAAGTGCTTTCATTTGAGAACCTTGATATGCGTTGTAAACCAAACGCATCCACTCAATCATCTCATTATTGGTACTGTCTTTACAAGGTATACCTGGTAAAAGGTTGCCCATGCGTTGTTCTTTAGGCAATGCCAAAAATTGTGGCAATTGACTAAATGAAGTACCAAAAAATTCAGCTTCTTTAAAGGCTTTAACGTCTATACCAAGATTTCTTGAGCTATTTAACGCAGTTGCAATAGCTTCTTTTTTATTTTTATCGTCCATTGAGAGGAATACTTTTCCATCCTTATCAATTGTAACCATCACAAAGTCTTTCTCTGCTGCCTTTTGTGATGCAACAGAACTTGGTGTTGTAACAGCTACAGCTTCATTTGGCTTGAACTTAGTTGTCAAGATAAAGAAACTTAACAATAAGAAGGCAACATCGCACATCGCTGTCATGTCAATAGAAGTACTCTTTCGTGGAAGTTTGGGCCTTGACATTTTTTATAGTATTAAATGGTTTCGCAAATTAGAGATTCAAAACTTTGTTTTTTTCATACAAGAAAATCGAAAAGATTATTTGTAGTTAGCAGCAAAGCTTTGTGTAAGTGTGAAACCAGACTCATCAATACCGAAGGTAATAGCATCAATACGTGTAGTAAATACGTTGTACATAATGATAGCAATAGCTGAAGTACCAATACCTAAAGCTGTATTATATAATGCCTCAGAAATACCTTGCGATAATTTTGCAGCAGCATCACCACCGCCTTCGTTACCTAGTGCAGAGAACGATTTGATCATACCTAATACGGTACCTAACAAACCTAACAAAGTAGCAACAGAAGCAATTGTAGACAAGAACACCAAGTTTTTCTCTAACATAGGTAATTCTAATGCCGTAGCTTCTTCTACTTCTTTTTGAATATTTAATACTTTTTGTTCTGTTGTAAGTTCGGTGTTTGTAATCATCTCTTTGTATTTACGTAAACCACCTTTCATAACGTTACCTACAGAACCCTTTTGTTTGTCGCACTCAGCAATTGCTTTGTCAACTTCTTTGTTTGCTAAATGAAACTGTACTTTGCGGATAAACTCGGCATTGTTACCAGTACCAGCAGCTTTAACTACAGTTAGTAATCTTTCAATTACAAACGTTAATACAGTAAGGAAACAACCAATTAGGATAGGTACAATAATACCACCTAAATACATACGAGGTATATCACCTGTTGGTCCCTCATGATTAGGCCAAAACCAATGGCTAGCATCTTTATCGGGTGTTTTGAAATTACTTGAACTACCAATTAGGAAACGCCAAATGATGTAACCTGCAATGATACAGAACAAGGGAGCAAGTGTTGCAATAGCGTTACCGCCTTTTTTCGGTTGTACAGATGTTGCACTTTTTACGGCAGCTGTTGCAGCTGGTTTAATGTCAGCCATGATTCAATTGATTTTTGGTTAAAAAATTACAGTTGTTAAAACTTTTAATTCCGCAATGCTACTAAAAAAACTTTTGAAAAAACAAAACATTTATTTAGAAGAATTTTAGAAAGTGGTTAGCAAATTAGGTATTTTATTGAATGAACCAAATTAGTTTTAAAAAAATTAAAGAAAAAAAACTTACGCAAAGGCTTGCAGTTTATTTTACTGCTTACAAAAATAGTGTTACGCACAAATTAAAGGAAGCATTTTACCATTCATAATAATCCACACAACAAAAAGTACCAAATATAAATCTCGCTCTTATCTTTAAGTTTCACTTTTATAAAACTTTACTACACTTATGAAAAGAATTTTTGTAGCAACTGCCTTGTTGGCAAGCGTTTCAGCTTTTGCTCAGCAAAAAGACAGTGTACCTTCAAAACCAAGTACCAGTATCCCTAATATTGCAGGGCTTGCTGGTTTTGGTGCAAGAGGTGGCGCTTCTTCTGCTGCCCCTAAACCTTTTAAAGAGGTAATTACCGAAAAAGCCATTAGCAAAAAAGGGCTATTTACCGTACACAAAGTAGAAGACAAATACTACTTTGAAATTAAAGACTCGTTACTTGGTAGAGAAATTTTAGCAGTAACGCGTTTTGTTAAAGTGCCTAGTGGCGCTGGCTATGGTGGCGAAATTGCAAACCAACAAACCTTAACTTTTGAAAAAGGTCCTAGCAACACTATTTTTTTACGAGTGGTAACTTTGGTAAGCACCGCAGATTCTACTAACGACATTTACAAAGCCGTAACAAATTCTAACGTTAACAGCATTGCGCAATCTTTTTCTATTGCAGCTTTTAGCAAAGACAGTACTGGTAGCGTTATTGACGTGACTGATTTTTTTAAAGGCGATAACTTACCTGTAAGTATTAATGCCAACGTAAAAAGAAGATATAGCTTATCTGTATTAGCTGGCGATAGGTCGTTTATTCAAAAAATAAATACCTACCCTATTAACACAGAAATTAAAACTATAAAAACATTCTCAGCGCAAGCTGGTGGCGGTTTTGCAGCAGCTCCATCGCCTTTTCCTAGTGCATTTTTACCAGCCGCCTCTCAGTCTGGTGCAGTAACTATTGAACTTAATACTTCATTATTGTTATTGCCTAAAACACCTATGAAATATAGAGTAGCCGATAAACGTGTTGGTTACTTTACCGACGATTATGTAAAATTTAGCGACGAACAACAACAAGTAGAAAACAAAGAATTTGCTGTACGTTGGAGACTTGAACCAAAAGATGGTGAGTACGATAATTGGCTAAAAGGCGAATTAGTTGAACCTAAAAAACCAATTGTTTACTACATAGATCCTGCAACACCAAAACAATGGCGCAAGCATTTGATTTTAGGTATTAATGACTGGCAGAAAGCTTTTGAAAAAGCAGGTTTTAAAAATGCCATTATGGGTAAAGAGTGGCCCGAAAACGATACTACTATGAGCATGGAAGATGCTCGTTATTCGGTACTACGTTATTTTGCATCAGATATTGAAAATGCTTATGGCCCTAACGTTCACGACCCTCGCAGTGGTGAAATTTTAGAAAGCCATATTGGCTGGTACCACAATGTAATGAAGCTTGTACACGATTGGTACATGATTCAAACAGCAGCGGTAGATTCACGTTCTAGAAGCATGAAATTTAGCGATGATTTAATGGGCGATTTAATTCGCTTTGTTTCGTCGCACGAAGTTGGCCACACGCTAGGTTTGCGCCACAATATGGGCAGCAGTAGCAAAACACCAGTTGAAAAATTACGTGACAAAACTTGGGTAGAAGCCAATGGTCATACTGCTTCTATTATGGATTATGCCCGCTTTAACTACGTAGCACAACCAGAAGATAATATTGCTAAAGAAGGTTTATATCCTCGCATTGGTGATTACGATTTATGGGCTATTAAATGGGGCTACGGATTTATTCCTGGTGCTACCGATGAAGACCAAAAAAAAGCTAGTAGCAAAATGATTATTGATGCTTACAAAGCTAACCCACGTACATGGTTTGGTACTTACGAAAGCGGCAACCCTGCCGACCCAAGAGCGCAAAGTGAAGACTTGAGCGATAATGCTGTAAAAGCTAGCGAATACGGCATTAAAAACCTACAACGCATTTTACCTAAATTACCAGAATGGACTTACGAAGAGGCAGATTTACAAGAAAATATTGCCGAAATATACACCCAATTGCTTGGCCAATTTAGAAGATACATGGGCCATGTAACTAAAAATGTAGGCGGTATTACAGAAACCTTTAAAAGTGTAGACGAAAAAGGTGACGTGTACGAAGTAGTACCAAAAGCTTATCAAAAAGAAGCCGTAAGCTTCTTAAACAAACAATTATTTCAAACACCAAAATGGTTAATTGCCAAAGATATTTGGAACAAATTTAACAACCCAATTTCATTAGACCCAGTTGCAAATGCACAAGAAGTTACGCTTAACAACTTATTAAACACCGATAGATTAAACCGTATGCAAATTTGCTTAGAGCGCTATGGTGCTGATAAAGCTTACAATGCAATGGAATTATTGAACGATGTTCAATCTGACTTATTTAGTGAATTAACTAGCAAAAAGCCTATTGACGAGTATCGTAGATTGTTACAAAAAAGCTATGTAGCTAAATTGGCGGCTATTATTGCGCCAAGTGCAGGACCTTCTACCATCTCAATACAAGGTTTAACATTAACCATAGGAACAGATTTAAAGCGTAGCGATGTACCAGCTATTGTAAGAGCACAATTAGTGTCTTTACGTAGCAAAGTAGCAGCCGCTGCACCTACAACTACCGATACAATGAGTAGAATACATTTATTAGACTTAGAACAAGCCATTAAAAACGCTTTGGACCCTAAATAAAACCGCTGATTAAAATGATTGGAATATTTATATCCACAATTTTAAATCGTAGGTTTAAGAGGTTGCTCAAAACAAAAACGCCCGATACTGCAAAGTGTTGGGCGTTTTTATTTGCACAAGCAAAATATTTTAAGAGACAATTATCAAATATACCCAACAGATTGTTGTTACTTCACAGCGCATTTGTAACATTTTATTATGAAGAAAAGCCTGTACTCTCTTTTATTTATTTGCGCAGCTATCACAAGCAAAGCACAGCAAAAAACAACTATTGTAGGTATTGTAAAAGATAGCACAACTAGCACCATTATTGAGTTTGCAAGTATTAGCAATATCAATAAAAAAAATACCATTGTAAGTAATACTAAAGGTATTTTTAAAATTGACATTGCTTTAAACCACTTACTATCGGTAGCTGCAGTTGGTTATAATTTTGATACCATTCGTGTTACAGAAGAACTGCTAAAAAATGATACCCTGCATGTTTTAATGCACCCATTATCAAAAAGATTGGCAGATGTAACGGTTACTAGTACTACCAAATACAATCAATATCAGCTAGACAGTATAGAACGTAGAAGATTCTTTTTTATCAATAGAAGCGATGTAAAAATTCCAGTGGTTTCGCTTGCAAATTCTGGTGTAGGATTAGGCATTAACATTGATCATTTTTACAACAGAGAAAAGCGTAAGCGCAGTGCTCTAGCATTGTTTAACGATATAGAAAACGAGTCTTACACCAACTATCGTTTTACACCTGCATTGGTAAATAAATACACACAGTTTGAGGGCGAAAAATTGGTAGATTTTATACAAAAATACAGGCCAAGCTACGCATGGTTACGCAGCCACAATACCGAAGAAGATGTGTTGTATTACATTAACGATAAACTGCGTACTTACAATAAAAAACAAAGGAAATAGCTTTATTATCGTGGGCTAACACCGTTTCGCAATTTTTGTCTGTTCTGTATTTCTTTTTTAATGATAGCACCAAAATTTCTGTCGGCTAAAAACACCTTATTAGCACGTTCATCCGAGCCAAGTGCTTTTTTAAAGTCAGCGAAATAGCGTTTTTTAATTACTAACGCTTTCTCGTCAAAAGCAATCACGTCATCCTTACTTTCGTTTTTTGCTTTTTTCAAGTCATCAAAATAACCAAAGTACAAAGGCCAAAACCTCTGCGCCTCATCGGTGGTGAGGTTTAGTTCACGGGTGATATAGGCAATTTTTAAGCCTTGCACATTAACGCCGGCCTTCGGTGATTCTTGTGCAATGCTTGTAAACACTGCAACTAAGCAAAATAAGGTAATGATTAGGGGTTTCATGTGTTATGTTTTTACTTTTACGCTAATGGATTGCTGCAATAACAATGTTATATACCTAACAGATATTCCTCACTTGAAGGCACATCGGTTTCTTTTAAATATTGTTTTAACTCTTCGTCAGATACCAATTGAATATGTTCTTGTATATCGGGCAATTTAACATCAATGCTAGTTACGGTATTAGCATTAGTAATTGCGTTCACATTTTCTAAATAATTCACCAATTCGTCGTTACTTATTTTATTTATGGTACTGTTTACATCTATTTGCTTGTAAGCAGCGTAATCTATTTTTTCAATGTTATTGGTAAATATAAAAGCACTTATAGCCATTATACCTATTACACAAGCGGCTGCTACATATAGCATCTTGCGCTTAAATAACGAAATAGACACCACTTTAGCAGTAAATATTGCATCAAATAAATTGGTGTTGAATGTGGTAAAATAAGCTTTAGGCAGGGTGTAAATATTTGTTTTGCCAATAGTATTAAGTAGCGGTGCAATAGTTTCAAGTTCTTCAATTGCTTCATTTTTATTTGTTGCTTCTTTTGCAATTGCAGCTAATACATTGCTATTTAAGCTAGCAAAATAATGTTGTGGTACGGTAAATGGTAATTCAATTTTTGGCAAATTATTGGCTGAAATTTGTGCCGTTATGGCCTCGCTCAAACCATCAAAATAGCCACTAGGCAAGGCATAAGGCATAGTGTTATTAATAGTAGCCAAAGTTGGTGCTACTGTTTTTAATGCTGCCAATATGTTGGTATCTTGTTTCATGTGTTATGTTTAATAAGCGCAATCAACTGCTACGTTTAACCGCCTACAATAAAGGCTTCTATTTTTTTTGCTGCGTGATGGTAGCTTGCTTTTAAAGCCCCCTCACTTGTTGCTAAAATTCGACTCATTTCTTCATAAGGCATTTCGTCGTAGTAGCGCAAATTAAACACCAAACGTTGCCTTTCGGGTAATTGTTGAATGGCCAATTGCAATTTCCATTCTAGTTTATTGGCATCAAAATTACTATCTGCTTTTATTGTATTACTCAAACTGCTTTCTACATCGTCAAATCTTTCTGCACCTTTTCGTTTTTTTTGGTCTAAAAAACTCAAACATTCATTGGTAGCAATTTTATACAGCCAAGTGTATAGCTGACTATCTTCTCTAAAATTGGCCAAGCCTTTCCACACTTTTACAAACATATTTTGCAATACATCATTGGTATCATCGTGGTCTATTACCATTCGTCTAATGTGCCAATACAACTTTTCTTGATACTTTTTTACAATAGCAGTAAAAGCCACTTCTTTATTTGCACTGTTTTTGAATTGGTATAGCAATTCGTGGTCTTCAGTGAACATTCAGGGAAATTTTCTTGTACAACAGTTGTGTTGACTGCCTAAACATACCAAAAGTTTAAACGACTTTGATTTTCGTTAGTTTAATTAAGCCAACCACTAATTCGTATGCTTAATTATTCTGTAAAAGCCAGTTGTAGAATCATAATTTCTTTGCGCCATTATAATGTCATCCTTCTCGTACATCTCAATAAATGTTTTACGAGAAACAACCACTGTATCACTTGCATCGAAAAAATCTTGTGTATCTAACTGTGAAACACTTTCAAGATATAACAAATTATTACGAAGAAACGTAATCGAATCGCCTTTAACGTTATTAACTCTTAAAAAATAGTATGTGTCAAAAGTTTTTTTAGAATCGCTTTTCAATACAAACACATCACCTAATTGTGGCTGCTTAGTATAGGTAGAACGCTCATAAGAAGCCCAACCACTTACACAGAACATTGCAATAATAAAACCCATAGCAAAAATTACCCCAGCATATAAGTAGAATGGAATTTTTGTAATGCTTTCATAGTGCTTTTGCAAAGAGTCAATACGAATGGGCTGACTGCAATGATTGCACACAATTTTAGATGATTTAACATCGGTAGCAACAATAGGTATAAAGAACACATGAAAATAAGGTTTGTACACGCTTACTTGTAAGTTGTACATACCACAACTAGGGCATTTATGCTGATAATCGCTGTATCGTTTAATCCTTACAGTCCGTTTACCTTTTATAAAAAGCATATAAAACACTTTAGAAATTTACAATAATAATCAAGCCTACATCTTACTCAACACATAATACCTTGTTAGTTCAGTATGAATAACAGGAAAGTTAAAACGGATGAGCTTTTCAGCGCCAGCTTTTTCGTTTATTTCGGTTTGCGCAATGGTCATTTTTTTACCTTCTTGGTCGTACATCACCAATTTTAGTGTGCCTTTACAATTTTTGGTAAATGTGATAAAGATGCTCATAAAGGCATCATCGCTTTTTGCTTGGTACAATTCTTCTGCCCTACCAAGCTCTAAACCTGCATTGGCAAGCGATGCATCTATAAAAATACTTGGCCTAAAAGTAGAATCCCATCCAGACGAAGTAGCTTTAATAGCTTTCCCTACTATCGTTGCAGATTTGCCCGCAAGGGCAGCAATCGCATTGTCATCTAAGGTTTGGTTAAGGCCTTTTGCACCGCCAGAAATAATGCTGCCAGCGGTTTTACCAGCTAGTTCTGCGCCTTGGCTAATGGTAGATTGTACATCTTGTTGGGCTACATAATCTACCGTTTTAACAGCAAATTGAAATACAATAAACACGCCCACAATGCAAGCAATTACAAACACAATTACAGATGTAACAAACATGCCTATTTTCTTTTTGATGATACCAATGATGCCCAATATAAAACAGGCAATAGCTACAATACCGCAAATAATAATAGCAAGAAGGTAGTACATAACAATAAATATTAGATAAGCAATATAAACAGAAATCAGCAACAACATTCAATCTATAAAAAAATAATCAAAACCACATCGTACATCGTACATCTTACAAACCACATCGTACATCGTACAAATTGCATTGTACTTCTTACATCTCACATCGCACATCACAAACCACACATCGTACAACTAGCCATTAACCCATTATATTTGCGGCTCAAAATTATTGAGATAATGTATAGAACGCATACTTGTGGCGAATTGAGAACCGAACATGCAGCACAAACTGTTACGCTTGCAGGCTGGGTACAAACCAAACGAGAATTTGGGAAGATAACATTTGTTGATTTACGTGACCGCTACGGTATTACACAACTATTATTTGGCGAAGCCCTAAATGCACAGCTTGCAGCAAACCCTTTAGGTAGAGAATTTGTACTACAAGCCACAGGTACTGTAAACGAACGCAGCAATAAAAACGCCAACATACCTACCGGTGATGTTGAAATTGCAGTTACTAGCTTTAAGATATTGAACAAAAGTGAAGTGCCTCCATTTACCATTCAAGATGATACTGATGGTGGTGATGAGTTACGTATGAAATACCGCTATTTAGACTTACGTAGAAATGCGTTGAAAAAGAACCTAGAACTACGCTATGCCGTGGGTAGAAGCACCAGAAATTATTTACACGAAAATAATTTTATGGATATTGAAACCCCATTTTTAATTAAATCTACACCAGAAGGTGCCCGAGATTTTGTGGTACCAAGCCGCATGAATGGTGGTCAATTTTACGCCCTACCACAAAGCCCACAAACCTTTAAGCAATTGCTAATGGTAAGTGGTTACGACCGTTATTACCAAATAGTAAAATGCTTTAGAGACGAGGATTTACGTGCTGACCGTCAACCAGAATTTACACAGATAGACTGTGAAATGGCATTTGTAGAGCAAGAAGATATTTTGCAAATGTTTGAAGGCCTAGTAAAACGCATTTTTAAAGATGTAAAAAACATAGATTATACCGAAACTGTAGAACGCATGACCTGGGAAAATGCCATGTGGCACTACGGTAACGATAAGCCAGATATTCGTTTTGACATGCGTATCTGCAACTTAAAATTTCCTGCACATACGTTTCCTACAAAAGAAAATATTAATCACCTAATAAGTGGTGCTGGTTTTGGGGTATTTGACGATGCAGAAACAGTGTTAGCCATTGCAGCAAAAGGTTGTGCAGACTATACCCGTAAGCAAACCGATGAACTAACCGAATGGGTAAAACGCCCACAAATAGGTATGAAAGGCTTGGTATTTATTAAATGCAATACCGATGGTACTTTTAAAAGTAGTGTAGATAAATTTTACAGCGAAGACAAATTAAAAGCCATTGCCGAAGCAGCCAACGCACAAGCCGGCGACTTAATTTTAATACTTGCAGGTGCCGAAGAACGCACACGTAAAGCTACTAGCGATTTACGTATGGAAATGGCAACACGCTTGGGCTTACGCAAAAACACAGCGTTTAAATTGCTGTGGGTAATTGACTTTCCATTGTTTGAATATGCAGAGGAAGATAATCGTTGGGTGGCACGTCACCATCCATTTACATCGCCTAAGCCAGACCATATTGCCACGATGATTAACAATAATCCAGTTATTGAAGATGCTGCTAAATACCTAGAACATCCTTACAGTAATATTAAAGCCAATGCTTACGACTTGGTATTAAATGGCAACGAAATTGGTGGTGGTTCTATTCGTATTTTTCAACGAGAGTTGCAAGAAAAAATGTTTGCAGCCCTTGGCATGACAGAAGAAGAAGCCAACCACAAATTCGGCTTTTTGCTAGGCGCCTTTGAATTTGGTGCACCACCACATGGCGGCTTGGCTTTTGGTTTTGATAGATTGTGTGCAATTTTAGGCGGCAGCGAAAGCATCCGTGATTTTATTGCTTTTCCTAAAAATAATAGCGGTAGAGATGTAATGCTAGATGCACCAAGTAGTATAGATGATAAACAATTGGTAGAATTACAGATTAAGTTGGATGTGAAAGCTTAGTATTTCACAATATAAATTTCAAAGCCTGTTAGCAAACGCTAACGGGCTTTTTTATTTATGACACAAAGGCTTTCGGGTAATCATCCCATAATTTATTATATACACTGTATTTAACATTTTCTACAGCTATTATTAAAATTTCAAACAAAACAAGACTTACTAAAAAAGTTTGCATAAAAAGAATTCCTGAAGGAGAAAGAAGGGCTGAATTTGAAAAAAGCCCTTTGTGATAATTTAATTCACTTAAGTTGTATAAAGGCAATAAAATTTGCATAGTTTGAATGAATATTTCATACTTGCTTTTTATTTTAAATGATAATAAAGGCAATACCTCTGCACCCTTTATTGCTCTACTTTCTCTAGCCGGTATTCTGCCATAATAAAAAACTAAAAAAACTGTGAAGAATAAGAAAAATACTATGGGCATAATTGTTTCCCAATAATTGTAAAGTTTTGGCAGAATTAAACAGAGCAGTAATAAAGATGCAGTACCTATCAAGCGAGGTAGTGTAAAAAATGTCTTAAACTCTTCCTCAATCATTTTCGACATTTTTACTTGCAATAGTTTTTTCTTACTTTTTACTATTGTGGTAAATTCAGCATCGGTAAATTGCTTGCCAGCAATTTCTAATGCTTCATTAAAGCACAAGTTGATATTCTCTTTTTGCAACTGTTCAATTATATCTGCCAAATGGTCTACTAGTTCCATTTGTACATCATAATAAGTAACATTTCTTTGGTAGCAATAAAAAGCGATGTCGTCAATTTGTTTTGGTGTGAGCATTTTTAAGCTGTTTGTGGGTTAATAATCAGTTGCAAGCTTTGCATAAACGTTTTCAATTCTTCCATAGCAACACTTGTTTGTTTTGTGCCTACATTGGTAAGTTTATAGTATTTGCGTACTCTATTGCCTATATTTTCAGATTCAGTTTCGAGAATACCTCGCTCTTCTAACCTATGTAACAAAGGATATAAAGCCCCTTCGGTTATTTTAAGTTCGCCTTTGGTTATTTTTTTCACCATTTGCGTAATTTGATACCCATACATTCTATCATTATCAGACAGTAATCTCATAATTATTGGCTCTAAACATCCTTTATACAGTGAAGACTTATTCATGCGGCAATATACACAATTTTCAATTGCATAAGTATTTTAGGTATTTATTTTAAATAAATACACCAAATACAATTCCATCAAACTATTTACATACCACCACCAATCATTAATATTTATTCAACAAACCAAGCAAAACAGTAACCATTTTACACCATCAAGTCAAATATTTTATCAAAAACACGTAAAGCATCTCTAATTTTTTTAAAAAATAATGAAGAATATTCACAAGAAAGTTTTGCCAATTAAATTTATCACTATCTTACCACCACTAAGTTGTACAAACTAGTAGGCATTTGTTTAAACCCCATTTACTGTACTAAATTTTTTGCTGATTTATGACGAATAGTGCTGACTTATGGCAACAATACACCACCCAACCAGGCATTTGGGACGAAATGAACACAGGTTCTTCTATACGTGAACAATACAAAAAAGTATTTGAAGTATTAAAGGGATTGCCTGTAGATGCCTTGCACCAAAAAGATAAATTGGCAAGCGACCTGTTTATGAATCAGGGTATTACATTTACTGTGTATAGCGATAATGCTGGTATTGAGCGCATTTTTCCATTTGACATTATCCCTCGAATTATTACTTCGGCAGAATGGTGCCACGTAGAAAAAGGTATTCAGCAAAGGCTAAAAGCCCTAAACATGTTTTTAAAAGACGTGTACAACCAGCAAAACATATTAAACGATGGTGTAGTACCTAGAGAACTTATAGAAAGCTGCCCTCATTTTACCCGTGAAGTATTGGGCATAAAAGTGCCACACGATATTTATATACACATCAGTGGTATCGATTTAATTCGTGGCGAAAACGGTACATTTTACATTTTAGAAGATAACCTACGTACACCAAGCGGTGTAAGCTACATGCTTGAAAACCGTGAAGTTACCAAGCGTTTGTTTCCTAATTTATTGTACCAAAGCAAAGCCAAAATGGTAAGCAGCTATCCTTTAATGCTGCACCAAATATTGCTGCAACTAGCACCTAGTCAGTTAAGTAATCCCAACGTGGTATTGCTTACACCAGGTGTTTTTAACTCAGCTTATTACGAGCATACTTTCTTGGCAAGAAGCATGGGTATAGAACTGGTAGAGGGCCGAGACTTAATAGTAGACAACTACAAAGTGTACACCAAAACTACCAATGGCTTAAAGCAAGTGCATGTTATTTATCGTAGGGTTGATGATGAATTTTTGGACCCAATGGTGTTTAGAAAAGATAGTTTGCTAGGCGTACCAGGCTTAATAAGTGCTTATGCAAAAGGCAATGTAGCCATTGTAAATGCACTAGGTAATGGTGTGGCCGATGACAAAGCCGTGTACTGCTATGTACCCGCTATGATTAAATACTACCTAAACGAAGAACCTATTTTACCAAACGTACCTACCTACCAACTTGCCGATGATGAACAGCGCAAGCATGTGTTTGACAATATTACCAACATGGTTATTAAACGCACCAATCAATCGGGTGGTTATGGTATGTTAATGGGCAATAGCGCATCAGAAAAAGAAATTGTTGACTTTATAAAAGCTGTAGAAGAAGACCCACGAGGTTTTATTGCGCAGCCAATTATTAAACTATCTACCGTACCATGCTTTATTGATGGCAAGTTTGTACCTCGCCATGTAGACTTACGCCCCTATGCCCTATGCGGTCCCGAAGGTGTACACATTGTGCCAGGTGGTTTAACCCGTGTGGCACTGCGTGAAGGTAGCTTGGTAGTAAACTCATCGCAAGGCGGTGGCAGTAAAGATACTTGGGTGGTAGAATGATAATTGGAACGCTGATGACACTGATTGAGCTGATTTTCGCAGATACTTGAATCAA
>JASGCX010000011.1:0-37815 GCA_030053925.1 Flavobacterium sp. | reverse complement strand
TACAACACTTCAAAATCCGTAGAATGATGATTGGAACGCTGATGACACTGATTGAGCTGATTTTCGCAGATACTTGAATCAATACAACACTTCAAAATCCGTAGAATGATGATTGGAACGCTGATGACACTGATTGAACTGATTTTCGCAGATACTTGAATCAATACAACACTTCAAAATCCGATAAAATCATTTCTATCTGTTCAATCTGTGTTGCCATTTATTTCGATTAATTTATAAATCAATTACAACATGCTTAGTAGAATTGCAGATTCATTATTTTGGACCAATAGATATATGGAACGTGCAGATGGCCTATTGCGCTGCACCATGACTAACTACATTTTAATGTTTGACAAGGGTGTAACTAACAACCTTAGCTGGCAGCATATTTTACAAATATTTTCAAATAGCAATGAAGCTGCTATTGAAACCATGCAGTTTAATACTGAAGCCGCTTTAAAAGAATTGTTACTAAATACTGGCAACCCCAACTCGCTAAAATGCATTATGGGCAAGGCTAGAGAAAATGCACGTGCTATACAAGACAACATCACTAAAGAAGTATGGGAACAAGTAAATGGTATGTATCATGCTATTAATGCGCCTAACCTAGAGGGCAAGCTTAGAAGCTATGAAGCACTTGAACTTGTAGATACGTTTAGCAAAGAAAGTATTTTGTACAATGGCGTTACCGATACTACTATGCCTCGTGGGCTTGGGTGGGCTTTTATGAACCTTGGTAGATACATTGAACGCTGCTTTATTACCATAGAAGTAGCCGATAAGTTTTTTAGTATGATAGACTATAAATTGGACGAAGAAAAAGATATTTTACAATGGCGTCCAATGTTATTGGCCTTATCTGGCTACGAGTTGCATCTTAAAACATACAGAAGTGCTTCGCATAACGAAAATGCTTTGCACCAAGTTGTGTTTAATAAAGACTTTACAAGAAGTATTATGTACTCACTTAGCCGTACATCAAAATACTTGGCAGATGTATTGCAAGAAAACAATACCGAACATAAAGATGCCATCACTAAACGCTTTGGTAGATTGTTAAGTAAAGTAGAATACACCGATTTTGACACACTAAACGCTAATAATTTAGAAGCATTTTTTGAAGAAATTAGAACAGAACTTGCCGCCTTTAGCAATATGATAGGCCAAAGTTTTTTCTCTTACGTTTAAAGCCAAAAGCCCTACAAAAATTCCGAATTTTTGTAGGGCTTTTTACATAAAAATAGTTCATCTTGCAGGCCTGAAAAGATAGCTATGTTAGGAATAAAAATATACAGAATACTCACTTTTATTTTACTACCAATTGAAGTATTGATGGGGCTTTTAGCCTTGCTAATGCTAGTAATGTCTTTAGGCAACATTGGGGTATTGTTACCAGTGTTTATGATAAGCTGCACAGTTATTTATACTTTCTCCAGCTTTCGTTTTTTAAATAGTGGTATAGAGCAACACAAGCCTTTAAAAGCAAGCCTGAAACATTGGATAAAAGTAAATGGCTACGTGTGTATTGGCTTTTGTTTACTAATGATTACGCAGATTATTACCCTGTTATTACATCCAGAAGTACTACAAGAAATGTATCAACAGATGATGGTAATGCAAAGCAAAATGCAAGGCCAAAAATTACCGATACAAGTGTTTAAAAATGCGATGATAGTTATGTTTTGCGGTATGCTTACTTACGCTGTATTGCTATTGGTACATACATTTATGAGCTTTCGCTTTGTAAAGCAGTACCAGCATTTGTTTGATGAAGAATAATACTACATTTCTACAGTGCAATAACAACACTTTCAGTTTTCTAGCGTTAGATTAATTTTCATTGGTCATTGCTAGTACAAAGCCCGCCGAAATAGGCAGCTTGTCCGCCGTTGCGGATTGCACACTGCGGCTGTAGAATGTGTTTGGGCTTTTGGTATTTCACGCAACGAGGCAACGAAGGCAAAGGGTTTCTATAGTAATTGCCTTCTTTGCTTTGTTGGAAAAATAAATTGAATCGAAACTTATTGGCAATGATATACTTGATTACACTAGTCGATTTTAATTAACATTTTTAAATGAACTAAAAGAATACTTTTGAGTTGATTAATCTGGTTCAAAATATTTTTTGGTTATTAATTAATCTATTTGCAACTTACATTTTAAAGTGACACTAAAAACAAAAGCCATGTTGAAACAAAAACATAGAACAAACATATTGTTCCCTAGAACAAATTTCATAATAGGAGCTGGGAGTATTTTGAATATTAGTGGCAGATATTTTAAATTCAATACTTCTGAATCAGAAGTAATAGCAGATAATTTGGCATTAGAAAATGATTTTGGTGTAATAGCACAAGATATAAAGATAGTTTTGAGAAAAAATCCTAAAAAATCATTTAAAATATCTTGTAATGGCTGAAATTCAAATTCCAGATGATGACGCTCTAAAAGGAAATGAACAAGAAATAGAAAAATCTGAATCAGAAGGAGTTATACCTGAAGATGTTAAGTTTATAATAAAAGACTTGCCAGAGCCGCAACAAAAAGCGGTGATGGCGATTTCTGTTTTAATGAAAAAAGAGACTTTTAGGAGTCCATTACCGCCACCAGATTTTTTAATTGGTTACAACGAAGCTTTACCAAACGGAGCAGATAGGATAGTGTCTTTGATTGAACAACAATCAAGACATCGTATGGAAAGAGAAAGAACCGTAATGGATGAAGAAATACGGCAAAGCAAGAGCGGACAATTATATGGGTTTATTATTGCAATGGCTTTTTTAATAGTTTCTGGTTTTTTGATTTATTCTGGACACGATGTTTCAGGTACAATAATAGGAACAATTGATTTGGTTGCTTTAGTTGGAGTTTTTGCATTGGGAAAGCTAACCAAAAAAGAAGATGATAAGTAAATTACAACATTAAGTATCCATTTTTCGCTGCTGTTGGTGTTGCTTTGACCAACAGCACTTACTAGTCGTTGTTGGTCAAAGACGCAACAACGGCGAAATAGCCACATCGTGGCTTCCTGTTTGTAGAAAATATGTATTCTAAGTGTTTTAAAAAAGCACCGTAGGTGCGGTAGCACCTATGCTAGTCACCAAAATAATTGCTTCTACCATTTGTTTTGTTTGCGTTCTTTGTGTGAAAGTACTCTTGTTATGACTACCAACATGCCTTTAGCCGAAAGAATGCGCCCCACCACTTTAGACGAGTTGATAGGGCAAGAACACCTTACTGGCAAGGGCAGCATTTTGCGTAAAGCCATTGAGCAAGGGCAAATACCTTCTATGATTTTGTGGGGGCCGCCAGGTGTGGGCAAAACCACTATTGCCAATATTATTGCACATACGTTAAACATTGGTTATTTTCAATTGAGTGCTATAAGCAGTGGTGTAAAAGAGGTGCGTGAAGTAATAGAGCAAGCCAAAAAACTGAGTAAAACCATTTTATTTATTGATGAAATTCACCGCTTTAACAAAGGCCAACAAGATGCTTTGCTTGGTGCTGTTGAAAAAGGAACAATTACATTGATAGGTGCTACTACCGAAAATCCATCGTTTGAAGTAAACAGTGCCTTGCTAAGTAGAAGTCAGGTGTACGTATTGCGTGCCTTGCAGGAACAGGATTTGGTGAATTTATTGCACCAGGTAATTGCCAAAGATGCTGTGCTGAAACAGCATAATATCACCTTGCAAGAAACGGCTGCACTCATTAAAATTTCTGGTGGCGATGCTAGAAAATTATTGAACTTGTTTGAACTAGTAATTAGCCAATACAAACAGAAAGATATTACTGTAACCGATGCCATGGTAATGACCATTGCACAGCAAAAAATAGCCCTGTACGATAAGCAAGGTGAACAGCATTACGATATTATTTCGGCCTTTATAAAAAGTATGCGAGGCAGCGACCCTAACGGTGCTGTGTACTGGCTTGCCCGCATGATAGAAGGTGGTGAAGATGTAAAATTTATTGCTCGTAGAATGCTCATTTTTGCGAGTGAAGATGTTGGTAATGCTAACCCTAATGCGCTGCTATTGGCTAATGCCACTTTTGATGCGGTGAGTAAAATTGGCTATCCAGAAAGTAGAATTATTTTAAGCCAATGTGCTACATATTTAGCCTCATCGGCCAAAAGTAATGCAGCTTACGAAGCTATTGGTAGTGCCTTGCAAGCGGTGCAGCAACATGGCGATTTACCAGTGCCCTTACACATTCGCAATGCACCTACCAAGTTGATGAAAGACATGAATTATGGTAAAAATTATCAGTACTCGCACCTTGGCGAAAATAATTTTATACCACAAGAATATTTGCCTGCACCACTGATAGGCACTAGCTTTTACAAGCCCGGCAACAATGCAAGAGAAAATGAACTACGCAAATTTTTAAAAGATAGGTGGCAAGAAAAATATGGGTATTAAAGCGAAGAATAGGAACGCTGATGACACAGATTGAATGGATAAAAGCGGATTTTTAGAAAACCGCAATCAGTGAAAATCTGTTTTATCCGTGTTATCCGTGTTCCTATAAATTACCGCATGTTTGCCAACATGATCGCATCAAACCATTTATCGGGTAAAATACTGCGGAAGAACAAAATAAACTTTGCGCCACCACCTGTTGCATAACGTGTTTTAGGGTTTTTAGATGTAGCAGCTTTTACAATTGTTTTAGCCACTACAATTGGCTGCGAGCCAAACTTGTATGTTTTCTTAAACATGGCTACATGCTTCTTTGCCAAAGCACCATAAGCCGTATTGCCAGAAACTTTCAGCAAGTTTTCGCTTGCAATGCCATCCCACTCGGTAATAATAGCACCAGGTTCTATAATCACAACATTAATGTTAAACTGTTTTAGTTCCATTCTTAGGCAATCGCTCAAGCCCTCAACAGCGTGTTTAGTAGCATGATACCAAGCACCATGCGGCTCGCCTAGTTTGCCGCCAATAGAAGATATGTTTACAATAGTGCCGCTGCGTTGCAAGCGCATGGTAGGCAGTAGCAATTGCGTAAGCCTTGCAAGCCCAAAAATATTTACCTCAAACTGATACCTTGCTTCGGTTAAAAGCACGTCTTCAAGTGCCCCAAACGAGCCGTAGCCAGCATTATTTACCAATACATCTATCCTATTTTCAGCAGCCAGTAAAGTTGTAACACCACTCGCCATAGAGGCATCATCTGTTACATCCATAGCCAAAAGTTTTACGCCAATGGCTTGTAAATCTTGCATCTTATCTACCCTTCTAGCAGCACCATATACGGTATAGCCAGCTTGTACCAACAGCCTAGCAGTTTCTTTACCAATACCAGACGAAGCGCCTGTAACCAAAGCTACTTTTTGCATAATAATAATTTTCGTTTGTAAGGTAGACGAATGTGGGGGATAACGATTGTAAAAGGTCTAAATAATTAGGGCTTCAATTTATAATTCTTATAATCATCAATGCCCCAAACACCTGGCGCAACATGGCTACCATCTTCTAAAGCAAAATTTACAAAACGAATAGTACCTAACTGAGTAATATTTACAATAGCATTAGCAAAATAATCTTCTACGCCGGTATTACCCATTCTTTCACCCAAATAATAACTGTCTTTTATAAAAGTGTACAGTGTATCGTTAGATTGCTTTTGTATTTCTAGTACCACATTGGGGTAACGCAAGTTCAAGCCTTTTACAATAGAATCAACTTCTAAATGTGCTTTTTTAAACATCAAATTACCCATAATCGTTTTAGAATTTGCATCTACAATTTTGGGTAAATAGATATTGGTTGTTGCATGTTGTACTTCCCGCTTTTGCCCGCAAGAAATAATCAATATCAAGAAGAAGAAGCAATAACAAGTTTTCATGGCTATTCTTTTAAAGTTTTTAATAAAAGCGTTTCAATGATAATAAAAAGCCCCACAAAATTTGTGAGGCTAAAAGTTTATTACTTCAATTTCATTTGCGCATAAAAAGGATGGTCTGGATTAATGATAAGCTGTTGGCTTTGCGGATGGATGAGTACATCCATATCTTCTAAAGGTATTGAACCAAGTAAAGGTTCGCAATTACCAGGTAGTACCATAGCCCTACAGGTAGTTGCACGATTTTTAAAACGTACTTGCACATTATCAACCACATCACATTCTATTACTCTACCATCTGCGGTTTCGCTATTTCTTTTCTCTACTACAGGAAATTGCAGTTGCGATTGTATTTCTTCGTTAATGCAAAGGTTATAACTGCCTGTATCTACAAGCATGGTAATATTCATTTGCTTTACCTCTTCTTCACCAATATAATGGCGCTTGGCAAGTATTAAATCCTCACCATTAATCAATGTAATATCTGCATATACTAAACCCATAGTTATTTTATTTATACCAGTGATTAAATGATTTGAATGATTCCATGATTGTGGCTATTCAATTTTGCACACCATTTTCGTTGAGTATAACCACAGCTAAGTTAGGTTTATTTCTTGCTTTAATGCGCCGCCCCCTCATGCCAGCGTTCTAAAATTTGGGCTTTTATTTGCGCTACTGTATCGTAAAGCCCTTCGTACCAATCTAGGTGGGGGCTTGTTTTACTACAGCCGCCTGCATGGTTTATACCCTCAGTGTGTTCGCATATTTTGGTACAGATAGGGCAAGCGTATTCGTAAAGCATCTGTTGTTGCAAGATTTCGCTTAATTGAAATTAACATACTTTTTGCTCGCAGAAACCGCAAAGCCAATAGCTATCGGCAGTACAGAAAATTTAGCTACCCAATAGTTATCGGCTTCTGCACATTCTGCTAGAAAATTAATTAAACATTATTCTTACAAACAGCTTACTTATTTGTAGTAAGGCATGTGGGTATCAAAAAATGACTTTTGTGTGTTTTCCCAGTTTTGCAATACTTGTGTTCTATTATTGTTGGTAGTATTAATGCTTTGGTTAAAGGCATTTACCGCTGCATTAATATCTTTTACACCTTTGTTGTAGGCATCTACATCTTCTTTTTTTCTGTCTGCTGGTGCTTTTGCTTCAAAGGCTTTTTTCATTTTATCAAAGTTTTCTTGCTTTAAGTAAAAGTCTAATTGTTTTGGCAGTTCTATTTCAGCATTCTTTTTATAAAACTGTAAAGCTTGCTTGCAAGCCACTGCTAACGATGGATCACCCATAAAACTCTTCATGGTATCTAAAGCTGCCAAACCTTCGGTAGCATATTTTATTAAAGCATTGCGGCTTTGTTCTGCATCATTCATTTTTTTGGCATTAAGTGCTTCGGTCAATTTCCCATCTTGCCAATTGCATTTAAAAAACACCAAATAAACTTGGTTGTAATAGTGGGTAAGTTTAGAAGCTACTTCCATTTTTTGCGATAGCTCACTTTTTTCGCCTTCTACTAATTGCACATTATACTTGGCTGCAAATTCTTTGTAAGCCTTGTTAATATTATCGTTGGCTTCTTGTAATTTTTCGCCTGTTTTTTCTTGTAATAGCAAGTAGGCTTGCATTTCATCAAAACTTTGTTCGGCAATTTCTTCCATGTTTACAATGTGGGCATAGTCATCATTAAATATTTTGTAGCAAAAATTAATGTAGTCGATGCTTTTTTGGCGCAGCGAATTATCGCCTTTAAACAAAGGCAAACCAATGGTGTTGTATTTACTCTGCTGAATACTTTCTATGGCAGCTTGGCGTAACTTTTCTACTTTTCGTAGGCGCTTGCCATGTGCGGCGGCACTTACATAAGCCATATACTTTTTGTTCATTTCGCCCTGTGCATTGGTTATCGATGACATGTATGCACCAGCACCTTCGGCGTTTTGGGCAAATGTTTGTAGCGAACTCACTAATACTATTGCAACTAGCAATACTTTTTTTAAAGAAATCATAAGCGGTTTATTGAGTATCCGAAAATAGCTGCAAAACCGATGCGAGCCAATTAATTTTATAATGCTTTATTCGGGCTTGTAAGCCGCACGTGCTAATAGCAAACTATCCTGCAACAAATGATTACGCTTAAACGAGCGGAACGATTGTCTTTTTTGCTTGCGTTCTACTTTTGTAAGGTTTATATCTAAATTTGGCTTACCAGCATCTACCCATGCGGTGTACCAAAAATCTGCTACCATATCGGCAGATTTTATTAGCTGCAAATTGATGGTTGGATGCAAACTTTCGCCATAAGCTTTGGCAAAAGCCTCGGTATAGTATTTTAAATTTCTACCGTATTTAAACACGGTTTTGTATTTTAAACTATCAGGAAATTTTTTCGACACTTCTTTTTCTTTGGCAAATACATCGGCTACTAACGCATAAGTACCACGCACATCGGCCCAAATAGCCGCTTCAGGATTAGCTAAATAGGTGGCTTTGTGTTTGCTGCGCAAATTGTAAGTACCTAGTTCTACCTCTGGCGTTACGCTTTCCCATAAAGCATGCAAGCCTTTTTGATTGGTCAATTGTCCATCGTAATTGATAGACGTATGCAATGGCACATGTGCATCTTCAATGTAGTGAGCTAAGTCTGCCGCATAGAACAAAATTTTGCTAGTATCTTTTGCCTTAAAAGCCTCTACTAGCTTGTGTTTCATTACAATAATGTGATAAGGCACATAACCATATTTTAGCAATGTATCCTTGGTGTATTTTTTAACCGCTTCATCCCAGCTAAATGGCATTTTATAAGCAGCACTATCACCATAAGCTTCCATATCTACAAAGTGTTTGGTTGCTTCTGTGGTATCTGTATTTCTACGTTCATCTGGCCTTGTACAATCTTTTACCAAGCCCTTCATTGACTTATAAAAAAACGGCTGCATTGCTTTTGGCAACTCGTAAATGGCTAGCTGTGTGGTGGTATGATGCACCAAAAAGCCCCAACTACACAAACTAATTACAATGGCCCATAAAGCTGCCACAACAACACTTCTTTTTGCTACTTGCATAATGTTCAAATATTTAAGTTGCAATGATAGGTGAAATACGCCGCTACAACTATTGCAATTACACGAACGTTTTTACATGAAATTGTTAGCATGTTTTAGTTGTGCAATAAATTAATCCATATTTTATCTACAAATATTGAAATCGTTTGCAAGTAACTTATATTGGGCAACAAACACTTTCTATGGCTTCTATTTTAGAGCTTCATCATCTACAAAAATTTTACGCTACGCAAAAGGCGGTAAGCGACATTAGTTTTAACATTGAACAAGGTAGCATATTTGGTTTACTAGGGCCAAATGGTGCTGGTAAAACCACTTTACTACGTATGATTACGGGTATTTTTTACCCCGATAATGGTCATATAATGTTTGATGGCAAACGCTTTGACCCAATAAATGACATCATTAAAATAGGTTACATGCCCGAAGAAAGAGGCTTGTACAAAAAAATGAAAATTGGTGAGCAGGCCTTGTATTTAGCGCAGCTAAAAGGCTTAAGTAAAACCGAAGCTATGGAGAAAATTAAGTTTTGGTTTAAGCGCCTAGAAATGGAAAGCTGGTGGAACAAAAAAGTAGAAGACTTAAGTAAAGGCATGAGCCAAAAACTACAGTTTGTAATTACGGTATTACACGAGCCTAAATTGATTATTTTAGATGAACCGTTTAGTGGTCTTGACCCTGTAAATGCTAACTTAATTAAGGATGAAATTCATCGTCTTGCAAAGCGTGGTTGCACCATTATTTTTAGTACGCACCGCATGGAGCAAGTAGAGGAAATATGCGACCACATTGTATTAGTTAACCTTGGCGCAAAAATTTTAGATGGTACTGTTGGTGATATTAAGCAACAATTTAAAGATAACAAATTCAGCATTAAAGTGCATGGCATTACAGAGCCATCAAATAGCCAAGCGTTTGATATTTTAAACCAAAAAGCCAATGCCTTTACCGTAAAAATTAATGAAGGCTTTAGCAGCAACAATGTATTGCAACACTTTATACAACAAGGTGCGGTAATAGAATCTTTCAACGAAATTCTGCCATCACTTAATGATATTTTTATTGGCTTGGTAGAAGGCACCAAATCTGTTACTAGAGCTTTTCAAACTGTAGCTAACTAAACAACAAAATCTAATTTTTAATTTCACAGTATTATGAATAAAACTTGGCTTGTAGCAAAACGCGAATTTTTAAGCCGTGTACAAAAGAAAACCTTTTTGCTTACTACCATTTTATTGCCATTGGTAATATTTGGCTTTTACGCATTAATCATCTATTTCACCGTAAAATCTACCGATGATTTTAAGGTAGCAGTGGTAGATAACGCTAATATTTTTGGTGGTAAAATTGCAAGCAAAGACGATATTAGTTTTGTGTTTGTAAAAGACGAAAGCTTTGAAAGCCTTAAAGCAAAAGTGTCTAAAAAAGAATTTGATGGCTACGTTTTTGTTGATAGTAATTTTAATGCTAGCACCAATGATAGTTTGGTATTTGTGTCTGGCAAAACTGTTGGAGTAATGACCCGTACCGATATTCAAAAACGCATTAACAATGCGCTAGAAAACCAACGTTTATTATCGTCACTTAACATCAGCAAAAAAACATTAGATAGCTTACAAAGAGGTAACGACATTAAATTTTCTACCCTCGACGGTAAAGCAGAAGACGATAGTAAAGCAAGTGCTAGCTTAATTGTGGGCTACATTTCGGGCTTTCTTATTTACATTGTATTATTTATTTACGGCGCAATGGTAATGCGTGGTGTAATGGAAGAAAAAACAACACGTATTGCCGAAGTAATTATTAGCAGCGTAAAGCCTTTTCAATTAATGATGGGTAAAATTACAGGCATTGGTGCGGTAGGTTTAGTACAGTTTCTTATTTGGATTTGCCTAACCTTGTTCTTACGCGTATTACTACCATTACTTATTCCCGGCATGGCCGATGTAACACAACCAGGTGCTGCACAAGCACTTGAAACTGCAAAAGGTAGTGGGCTTTTAACTGCAATATTTTCTAGTATTACATTCTCAACCGTTTGTTTATTTATTTTCTATTTCTTAGGTGGCTATTTGTTGTATTCATCGCTATTTGCAGCCGTTGGTAGCGTAGTTAACGAAGATCCACAAGAAGCCCAAAGTTTAATGTTGCCTATAACAATGCCTATTATTTTTAGCATTGTTATTATGCAAAGTGCGGTTAATAATCCTACTGGTGGTTTAGCTGTTTTTGGTAGTTTATTTCCACTAACCTCGCCTATTGTAATGATGGCTCGCTTACCATTTGGCGTGCCTAGTACAGTACCTTATTGGCAGTTAATTGTAAGCATGGCCTTACTAGTTGGCGGCTTTTTATCTACTACATGGTTAAGTGCTAAAATTTATCGTGTTGGTATTTTAATGTACGGTAAAAAAGTAAGCTGGAAAGAAATGAGCAAGTGGGCTTTTAGAAAGCGCTAAAACATTGCACGAATTTTAAATATTAGACTAATTACACAAATAAAAATGGGCTGTCTCAAAATTGATACAGCCCATTTTCATAATATCCTACTAATCTAAAAAATTCTACCAAATCAAGGTTCAAACAATTTTACACTGCAAAACTTTCACCACAACCACAGCTTCTACTAGCGTTAGGGTTGTTAAAATAAAAGCCCTTGCCATTCAATCCATCGCTAAAGTCTAGTTCTGTATTTACTAGGTACAAGAAGCTTTTTAAGTCGGTTACTACTTTTACACCATTGTCTTCAAACACTTGGTCCATAGGCTTTTGCTCATTGTCAAAATCAAGTTTGTAGCTTAAACCGCTACAACCACCACCTACCACGCCTACTCTTAAAAAGTAACTTGGGTTACCGTAAATGCCAGCATCTTCCATCAGCTTTATAACTTTGGCTTTAGCTTTGTCACTTACATATATTGCATTGGCCTCGCCCAAACCCCCTCCAAAACTGGGGGTTTTAGAAATAGTTTCATTTACATCTGTTTCCTTTACCATAATGTTTGCTTATATAAGCCCCACCTTTAGATGGGTTGGGGCGGCTGTATTAATGAACCCCTTTCTCTTCAAATACCAATGCTTCTAAACCATTTTTTACACGGTAATCGTTAATAGCAGCTTTAATAGCATCTTCTGCTAAAACTGAACAGTGAATTTTTACAGGTGGAAGATTTAATTCTTCTACCAAATCCATATTGTCAATTGCAACCGCTTGGTCTACAGTTTTACCTTTTAACCACTCGGTAGCTAAAGATGAAGATGCAATAGCAGAACCACAACCGAAGGTTTTAAATTTAGCATCGGTAATAAGACCTGTTGCGTCATCTACTTGAATTTGCAAACGCATAACGTCACCACATTCTGGTGCGCCTACTAAACCTGTACCTACGCTTTTGCTGCCTTTATCTAACGTACCTACGTTTTTAGGATTGCTATAATGATCGATTACTTTTTCTGAATATGCCATAATATTAATTTGATAATTTGATAATTTGATAATGTGATAATGTGCTAATGTGCTGATGTGCTGATGTGATAATGTGCTAATTTGCTGATGTGCTAATTAACATAAAAGGTTTATGCGTATTCATTAATTAGCAGATTAGCACATCTACTAATTAGCAAATTGACAACTAATGATGCGCCCATTCAATGCTATTCAAATCAATACCTTCTTTATACATTTCCCATAATGGACTCATATCACGTAATTTAAGAACGGTACCGCTTATTTGTTCTATTGTATAATCAATTTGTTCTTCTGTTGTAAATCTACCCAAACCAAAACGCAAGCTACTATGTGCCAAATCGTCGCCTAAGCCCAATGCTTTCAACACATAACTTGGCTCTAAAGATGCACTTGTACAAGCCGAACCAGAACTTAATGCAATATTTTTATTAAAGCCCATCAACAAACCTTCGCCTTCTACATGCTTAAAAGAAATATTAGCAACATGTGGCAAGCGATGTTCACGGTTACCATTTACATAGGTTTCTTCAATTTGTGTTAATGCGTTTTCAAGTTTGTCACGCAATTTGCTTAAACGTGCAGCATCGTTAGCCATTTCAAGTTTTGCAAGTTCGCAAGCTTTACCAAAACCAACAATACCAGGTACATTTAAAGTGCCGCTACGCATACCTCTTTCGTGGCCGCCACCATCCATTTGGGCAGTTACTTTTACACGTGGGTTTTTACGCCGCACATACAACGCACCAATACCTTTAGGACCGTACATTTTATGCGCTGTAAATGCCATAATATCTATACCATCTTCAATTACATTAACAGGAATTTTACCTACAGCTTGTACCGCATCGGTAAAAAATAATACACCATGTTTTTTAGCAATTGCTGCAATTTCTTTTACAGGTTGTACCACACCAATTTCGTTATTGGCATACATAATTGCTATTAAAATAGTGGTAGGTTTTATTGCCGCTTCCAATTGGGCAAGGTCTATTAAACCATCAGGTTTTACTTGTAAGTAAGTTACTTCACCGCCAGATTTTTCTACGTGTTTACAAGTATCTAACACCGCTTTATGTTCGGTAGTAGCAGTAATAATATGATTACCTTTAGAGGCATACATTTCAAAAACACCTTTTATAGCAAGGTTATCACCTTCAGTTGCCCCACTTGTAAAAATAATTTCTTTGGGGTCGGCACCTACTAATTGGGCAACTTGTTCACGGGCATAATCAACAGCCTCTTCGGCTTGCCAGCCAAATGGGTGATTACGGCTAGCTGCATTACCAAAATGCTCTGTAAAATATGGGATCATTGCTTCTAACACACGTGGGTCCATTGGTGTAGTTGCGTTGTTGTCTAAATAAATAGGAAACTTCATAATCGTATCTTTATACTTGCTGTAACACAAAACTACTGCTTTAGGTTGTATAAATTTGAATGTGACAATGGCAAAAACAGGTTTTTCCATTAATCGAAAGGCAAAAAAAGCCAATTTTTTTAGCCCTTGCGGGCAAATGAACAAGCTGTAAATTATTATTTAGTATCAACTTACAAATACACATATACATGAAACAAATAGAACATATTGGCATTGCAGTTAATAATTTAGATTTTGCTGTGCCCTTATTTGAAAAACTACTTCAAACCAATTGCTACAAAACAGAAATTGTACAAAGCGAGCAAGTGGCTACTGCCTTTTTTGCCTGCGGCGAAAGCAAAATAGAACTATTGCAAAGCCTTAACACCGATGGTATAATTGCAAAATTTATAGATAAACGTGGCGAAGGCATGCATCATATTGCGTTTTTAGTAGATGATATTTACGCAGAAATTAATCGACTAAAGGCCGAAGGTTTTACTTTTATTAATGAAGCACCGAAAATTGGTGCCGATAACAAACTTATTTGCTTTTTACGCCCAAAACAAACTAATGGCGTTTTAATAGAACTGTGCCAAGAGGTGGATAGGAACGCTGATAAAACTGATTAAGTGGATTTTGACAGATATAATTTGTGCCATTAGTTTTGCTATCAAAATCTGACTTATATATTTGTACCAACAAGCAAACAAACATGGATCAATTATTTACTGTAGACGCATTAATTAGCCTTTTAACATTAACCACTTTAGAAATTGTTTTAGGCATTGACAATGTCATTTTCGTATCTATTTTAATTGGCCGCTTAAACGATGCCAAACAAAAACTAAATGCCCGTAGAGTGTGGATGTTTGCAGGCATTGCGGTAAGAATTGGCTTACTAATGGCTTTAGGTTGGCTAGTAAAAAATGGTAATAAAGAATTGTTTCCTTTGTTTGGCTATAGCTTCAACTTGCGCAACTGCATCATGTTTGCGGGTGGTTTGTTTTTACTGTTTAAAACCGTAAAAGAAATTCACCACAAACTAGAAGGCGATGAAGGCATAGGTGAGCCAGAAAAGAAACCTACTGCCTCTGCTTATAGTGCTATTTTAGCGCAAATTATAGTAATAGACATGGTATTTAGTTTCGATAGTATTATTACTGCTATTGGCCTTGCAAATCATATTGAAGTGATGATGATTGCCGTAATTATTGCTATGATAATCATGTTTTTATTCTCGCAAAATATTTCAAACTTTATAGAAAAGCACCCAACTTTAAAAATGCTAGCCTTATCGTTTTTACTAATGGTAGGCTTTAGTTTATTTTTTGAAGGCTTAGAACCAATACACAAAAGCCATATAGACAAAACTTACATTTATGTAGCCATGGCCTTCTCGTTTGGTGTAGAATTGTTGAACATGCGTATGTTTAAGAAAAAGAAAAACGCTGCGGTAAAATTAAGAGGGCCAAAAGCTTAGGATGGGAACGCTGATGAAGCCGATTGGGAAGGATGAAAACGGATTTTTGATTTCTACAAATGCACCACAACCAGAAAAAGAGTCTATGTAATTAATTAGTAAATTTGTTCAAACTAAAAGAAATGATGAAGGCGTTACTATTTTAAAAAATGAAAAGAACAACAGAAAAATTGTTCAATTTGATGTGAAAGAGATTGCCAAATCACTAGCAAAATTTGAAGAATTATTAGATAGATGTACTTGTTGCATAAGAAAGAAACAATGAAAAGGATATAAGCTAGAAAGATGTAAAAATACAGTTGAAAAAAGTATTTATCGTCTAGTGCAATGAGATTTTTACATTGCTAATATTATTAAACCAAACTTTATTTAGTATGGAAGATTTAGAAAAATCTCTAACAAAGCTAATATTCAATAAACTGTTTTCACTAAGAATAGCATTTGTCGTTATATGGATATCCACAACTTTAATTGCTGCTTTATATTTAAAATATGTGAAGAATGAAACAATAAAAGATGTTTTACCACTTGTGACCTGTTCAATAATTATAATGACACTCTTTTATCATGTAATTAATTATGAACACAATTTAAGAAAATTTAACCATGATATTAAAATTGCAAGAGAAACACTTTCGTTTAATACAGCAACAGAGTGGCATAAGCCAACTATGATAGAACACATGAAAAACTTCGCCCAGAAAATTGAAAATTTCCAAAATTTAGTAGACCAATCGAACGGCAAGGAATTTAGCTTAGAGCTAGATAAATTAGAGAATGAAGAACTAAAAACTTCCATTGTTTGCATGTTAAATTATTTCGAGTCAATCTCTTTAGGTGTAAAACAAGGCATTACGGATGAGGATTTCATTAATGGTTTTTTTAAAACAGTTTTCACAAATTATTATTATAAACTAAATTTTTTCATTGAATACAGAAGGAAGCAAAGACAAAATCAAAAAATTTGGGCGAATTATACCCATATTACACAGAAGTGGCTATCTTGTGATTAATAAAAACACCAAAATATGAAAAAAATCCTAATCAAAGACGCAGACACTTGGTAATTTAAAGTTCTTTACCTTACACTACAAGGCTGTCTCATAAATAATTTTTTTCAGAAATTCTTCAAATCTCAGTTGAAAAACTGAGGTGGTTTAAGCAAATCTGAAAGTGTTCATTTATTTATGAGACAGCCTCTCTTAGAATTTACAAAATAATCTGTCTCAATTTTAATACAACAGATTAACCTAACTTATTCTAATATCCTTTATGTAAGACAAGCTAATTTTTAACATTCCTCAGCCGCAGTGTGCTACACCTATACAAATTGGCGCTCTTAGCCATTTGTAAGTTACAAACAATGGTGACAGTCAAAAAGTATTGGCAACGGTTGCTGCAACTCTTTACACTTTTATAGTTAATCACCCAGTAGCTACTATTATTGCAACTGGAAGCACTCAAGCCAAAACAAGACTTTACCGAATGGGAATTACTAATAACTTGAAAGCCATTGAGAAAGACTTTATAATACTTGGGTACACCGAAACAAGTTGGAAGCCTCTTCGCAAAAACATAACTTACGGTGCATTTTTGGTTCGTAGAAAATTGGAAATCATGAAAACCAAAGCGATAGCAGACAAGAAAAAACTCCCTAAAAGTTTCAAGGTTAATACAACCCTTGACGAATACACTAATTAACACTAAGGAATAATCTGCTTTTGATGTATGCCACGAATACACTAATGTACACGAAGGATTTATGGTGTATTAGCTACGAGAAAAGCATAAGGCTACATAAAATTACCTACTTTTAATCCACTATAAAACTTGCCTTTATGCGAACATTAGAACAATGGTTTGATGACTATGCCGTGAGCCATCAAAACCTTACCAACAAACACATTCACTTGATATGCGTGCCTGCTATTTTCTTTTCTATTGTGGGTTTATTGCAAAGTATTAATGCCTCTTGGCTGCAAAAATTAGTACCTTTTAATGCACCAATACTTGTTAATTGGGCTGGTGTAGTTTTAGTGCTAGCACTTATTTTTTACATCAGGTTGTCTATTGCAATGGCTGTAAAAATTGCCTTGTTTGCTGCTTTCTGCCTTACGGCAAATTATTACATAGGCCTGTATTTACCATTGGCTTTGGTATCGCTTGGGTTATTTGTAGCAGCTTGGATTGGGCAGTTTTACGGCCATAAAATTGAAGGCAAAAAACCATCTTTTTTAAATGATTTGCAGTTTCTGCTAATAGGCCCAGCTTGGATTATTCATGAGTTTTTTGAGAAGAAGGTTTCACACAAAGGACACTAAGAAGACAAAGAGCACAAAGATTTGATTATTTCAGCAAAGAAATTATTTACACAAAGAATACAACCTACACATAGCTTTTGTTCTTATAAAGTAAAAGGCGCAACGTAGTTTTAAATCACGTTGCGCCCTTTGTATTCTTAGTTTTCTTTGTGAGAAATATCTTATTCAGTTGCCATTTTCTCTGCGTTTTCGGCCATTTGTAATGCCTCTACAAATTCTTCTATCTCACCGTTTATTACAGCATCTAAATTGTACGAGGTTAAGTTAATGCGGTGGTCTGTAACCCTACCTTGTGGCCAGTTGTAGGTGCGTATTTTAGCGCTTCTATCACCTGTGCTTACAAGGGTTTTACGGCGTTTTGAAATTTCATCTTCGTGTTTACGCACTTGTTCTTCGTATAGTTTGGTACGCAACATGGTCATGGCTTTTTCACGGTTGCCTAGCTGGCTACGTTCTGTTTGGCACACAATTACCACACCTGTGGGTATGTGGGTAAGCATTACTTTGGTTTCTACCTTGTTTACGTTTTGTCCACCGGCACCACCGCTACGTGCGGTTTCCATTTTTACATCGGCTGGGTTTAGTTCAAAATCCACTTCCTCGGCTTCGGGCATTACCGCTACGGTAGCGGCAGATGTATGTACACGGCCTTGCGTTTCGGTATTGGGTACACGTTGTACACGGTGTACGCCACTTTCAAATTTTAAAGTACCGTACACATCTTCACCCGTAACTTCTATCACCACTTCTTTATAGCCACCAACCGTGCCTTCGCTTTCGCTGGCAATGGCGGTTTTCCAGCCTTTTTTGTTGCAGTAACGCAAGTACATACCAAGTAAATCGCCAACAAATAAGCTAGCTTCATCTCCACCTGTACCTGCACGCAGTTCTATCATAGCGTTTTTATCGTCTTGGGGGTCTTTTGGTATTAATAGTTTGGTGAGTTGTTTTTCTAGCGTTTCTTTTTGTTTTTCTAGTTCGGGCAATTCCATTTTTGCCAATTCTTTCATTTCTTCATCGCTGCTGCCTAGATTTTCTTTTACAAAATCGTAATCGGCCAACACTTTTATGTATGCTTGGTAGGGTTGTACAATTTTTTCTAACGAGCGGTATTCTTTGCTCATTTTACCGAACTCTTTTTGGTTGTTTATAATTTCTGGGTTAGTAAGCGCAACACCTACCTGATCAAATTTTGCTTTAATTGCTTCTAACTTATCTAACATAACACCAATATTTTTTCGGATGGCAAAAGTAAGGGAAAGATAAGAGATGTGTGGCGTAACGCAGATGTGAGAAGGCCTTTGCACCAAGTCTGCAAGCAAATTCACACTTGAACAAGCTTCCTCACTTAGTCTGCAAGCAAATTCATGCTTGAAAAAGTTTCCTCACTAAGTCTGCAACCAAATTCACGTTTGAAAAAACCTGCTCACTTAGTCTGCAAGCAAATTGTACAAAAGAAATAATAGAATTAAGTATTTTGTATTCAAATCAATTGCCCTTAGCTTCAGCTAAGGGAGAATTGATGATTTAATAGGTGGCTTTAGCCACATATGTAGTAATAGTTATTGAATGCTTGTGGCTAAAGCCAATAAATAATCTATTTCTAACCCCGACCTAAAGGATCGGAGCAATTAAAGCCAAAGCTTTTTAGAGATTTGTACACTGAATAGTTAATCCTAAGAAATTACAATTACTGCAAATATGGATTGGTTAATTTTTCGTGACCTATGCTGGTAGGCATACCATGACCGCTGTACACTTTGGTATCATCGGGCAGTGTAAATAATTGCGCTTTAATGCTATCAATCAGTTGTTGGTGGCTAGCGTAGGGCAAATCTGTACGGCCAATGCTGCCATTAAACAAGGCATCGCCAGCAATTACAAAGCCTTCAGCTTTTGCATACAAACTAATACTACCTGGCGAGTGGCCGGGGGTTTCTAACACTATCAGCTCGTTTTCATCTAACTGTATGGTATAATCTTGCTTTAAAAAATGCAGCGGTCCTGTATAATTTTCAAATGGCAAGCCCCATTTAATGCCGCTTTGGGGTGCGTAAGCCAGCATTTTTTCTTCTTCGGGATGAATGTATAACTCTAAACCAAAGGTTTTTGCCGCCCATTTATTGCCAAAAACATGGTCCAGGTGGCAATGCGTATTAATTAATTGCACCACTTTAAGGCTGTGATTGGTTAAAAAAGTTTGCAAAGTTGCTTGTTCGGCTGTAAAATAGCAACCTGGATCTATTACAATGGCTTTGCCTTTATCGTTATATACCACGTAGGTATTTTCTTGTACAGGATTAAAGGTAAATGTGTGAATGTGCAGCATGAGATTTGTGATTTTTGATTTGGGATTTATGATTTGAATGATTAAAATGAACAGAATGATTGAGTAAATAATTTAAAATCGTATGCTAGGCATATAAACTGCTGAATACGATTATCATAATCATCATTTAATCATTAAAATCATTTACTCATTGATTAAATCCATTAATTTTAACGTCCTATCAACTTATAAAATGTTGGTGCAAATGTGAATTAACTATTTTTACTTTTCCTAAAAATGTTGTTACGCATTAAAAGCAAACATTAATGAGGCAACAAACGTTTCTAAAAATAACTCTATTACTTTAAAGCAAAGAGATTGGCTATGCAAATAATAAAAAGACAGCAGTTGATAACATGGATGCTATTGTTGGTATCTACCGCATCAATGGCACAGGTAAACACAGTAACCTTTGGCAAAAACCGCATACAGTATAAGAAAATGCAGTGGAAGTTTTTTCAATCGCCACACTTTAATACCTATACATCGCAAGGCGGTACAGAGCTTGGTAAATTTGTAGCTCAAATAGCAGAAGAAGAACTACCAGGCATAGAAAAATTTGAAGAATATAGCTTGCAGCGTCGCACCAATATTGTGGTGTACAATAGTTACGACGAATACAAGCAAAGCAATATAGGCCTTGGTATAGATTGGCAAAATGCCGGTGGCCTTACCAAGCTAGTGAACAATAAAATTGTGGTGTATTTTGATGGCAACCATACCACACTAAAAAGACAAATTCGTGAAGGCATTGCTCGCCTACTACTAGATAATATTTTGTTTGGCGAAGACATTGGCGAATTTGCAAGTAATGCAGCTTTATTAGATTTACCAATATGGCTTACCGATGGTTATGTAGCCTATGTAGCCGAGCCTTGGAGTACTGCACTTGACGACCAATTGAAAAGCGAAATGCTAAGTGGTAATTACAACAGCTTTTATCAATTTGCATACGACAAACCAACCTTAGCCGGCCATGCTTTGTGGCAATACATTGGTGAAAAATATAAGGTAGATAATATTACCTACTTTTTGTACCTAGCACGCATTTACAAAAACTTAAACAAGGCTTCTGAAAAAATATGCAAGAAGAAATTTAAAAACGTATTGGCCGAGTTTATGACCTACGAGCAAGACAAATATTACAAGGATATTCGGCAGCGTAAAAATGCACCAAAAGGTGTACTAAGCATTACAGAAGATGTAAGCAAAAACGATTATTTCCGCTTTCAAGCCAACCCCAATAACCGCAACAACAACTATGCAGTTGTAGAATTTAAGAAAGGTATTTACAAAGTAAAATTGGTAGAAAACTTTTACCAAACTACCATACTACTCGATAAAGGTGTAAGAACCAATCAAGGCGATATTAACCCCAATTATCCAATACTATCGTGGGATACAAAAGGCCAACGCTTATTGGTAATTTATTGGGAAGCAGGAAAAACAAAAATGTTTGTGTACGATGCAGTAGCACGTTACAAACGCTTTAAGCAAACTATTGATAATTTTGACCAAATACTAGATGCAACCTTTATGCTTGACCCAAATAGCCTAGTACTAAGTGCTGTAAAAAATGGTCATAGCGATATTTACACTTACAAAATAGAAGAGCAAAAAGCTACCCAAATAACCAACGATATTTACGATGATTTAAACCCAACATTTGTATCGTTTCCTAATCGTTCTGGTATTATTTTTTCAAGTAACAGGCCTGGCAATAATGCACCAAATGCCGATACTGTTTTGCCAAGCAAATACCGCTTCAACATTTACATTGTAGACATTTTTAACAATACACCAACCAAGCAAATTTCTCAATTAACCAACAGCAAATTGGGCAATGCTAAGTTTCCTATGCAGTACAATACCAATCACTTCACTTACATAACAGATGAAAGTGGTGTTGAAAACCGTTGGTCAGGTTTCTTTTCTACCCAAAGAAATGGCCTAGATACGCTGTATTATGTGGGTGATGAATTGCTAAGAAATCCTGCACCAAAAGAATTAGATAGTACCTTAACCGCTTGGCAAAAACAAGAGCCCGATAGTGTGAGCTATTTTCAGGTATTTAAAGATTCTACTTACACATTTCCTATTACAAACTACCAAAGTTCGTTGCTAGAAACAAGAATTGCAGGTAATAATGGTCAGGTAAGCGAAACAAGACGTGAAGGCGACTACAAGTTTTTATACAAGCTAAAAATAAACGAAGATGCACTTACAAGGCGTAACGTAAACCCAAGACCTACAGAATATATGAGGGATTTAATGGGCAATAAAAAAGCAGCAGAGGGCAAGCCAATAAAAGGGAAAAAATTACCTGCTCCTACTGTACCTGCGGTAGATAGTAGCAAATTAAAAACTAAAGACTTTTTTCAAAATGATTTTGTAGATGAACCACAAGATTCGGCTACCGAAGCTTTGGTAAAACTAACCAAACTTGCGCCTAAAAAAGAAAGTTATTTAACCAAAACTAAGCTGTTTAACTACAGTAAGCATTTTAGTAGCGACTATGTTTTGGCAGGTGTAACCAACAATATTTTGGTAAACAGATACCAGCAATATGGCGGTGGTTATGGTCCTATAAAATTGAATAATGGTACCGATTTAAACTTCTCGTTTAGGGCTGGCACTAGCGATTTAATGGAAGATTATAAGATAATTGGTGGTGTACGTTTTGGTACAAACCTAAGGGATAAAGATGTGTATTTTACGTTTCAAAATTACAAACGTAGGCTAGACTGGGGCTTAACGTACTATCGCAGTTACCAAAGTGATTTTTACTATGCAGGCGGTTATCCAAATGCTTTAATTACCAACTTGTACCAAGCTAATATTGCTTATCCTTTAAACGAGGTAAAAAGCATAAGAGCAACCCTTGGTTATAGGGTTGATAGAGGTCTTATTAAAAGTGTTGATCAATTTTCGTCTACGTATCCCGATACAGTAAATCAATATGCAGTTGCACGAATAGAATATGTACACGATAATACCCTCAATCCATCGCAAAACATTTGGAATGGCTTGCGTTATAAAGTGTATTTAGATATAAACAGACCAATTATTGGTGACGAAAAAAATCTTACTTACAATTTTGGTTTCGATGCAAGGCATTACCTAAAAATATACCGCAACTTTATTTGGGCAACAAGAGCAGCGGCAGATTTTAGCTGGGGCAATCAAAAAATTATTTACTACTTAGGTGGTGTAGATGGTTGGATTAGTCCTAAGTTCAACAACAATCAACCTGCGCAAGACCAAACTTATGGCTTTCAATCGTTAGCGGTAAACATGCGTGGTTACAATCAAAATATTGCTAACGGTAATAACGCTTTTGTTATTAATAGCGAATTACGCTTGCCAGTATTTGCAACGCTTTTAAACAAGCCCATTAACAATGCGTTCATCCGTAATTTTCAGTTGGTACAATTTTTAGATTTAGGTACTGCCTGGAATGGCAAATACAATGGCATTAAACGCCCAGTAGAATATTACACAAGCCCTGGCAGCCCTGTAACTGTAAAAATTGATGCAGGTGGTTTAGGCCCATTTGCCGGTGGTTATGGCTTTGGTGCACGCAGTAATTTGCTAGGCTATTTTATGAAGATAGATGCTGGCTGGCCAATGAAAGGTGTGTTTAGAGGTAGCCCCGTTTGGTACTTTGCTTTGGGCTTAGATTTTTAAGCCACCTAGCCCCAAAGGGGAAGTTTAAAAAGAGACAACTCATTTAATCATCCAAATCACTACAATCAGTGATCAAGAAAGAGAAGTTAAGAATAGATAAATATCTCTGGTCAATTCGTTTGTTTAAAACCAGAAGTTTAGCAGCAGAAGCCTGCGAAAAAGGTAAGGTAAAACTAAATGGCGATAATGTAAAACCCGCTAAAACAGTGAACTTGAACGATGAATACGAGGTGAAAACAGAAGCTAGAAAATGGGTAATTAAAGTAACTGGTTTGCTAGAAACTCGTCAAGCTTATAGCGAAGCCATTAAGTATTACGAAGACATTACACCACCAGATGAATTGAACAGTATTACGTTTCAGCCGGCTGCATTTAACACAGGTAAAAGACTTAGTAAAGTAGGCAGACCTACCAAAAAAGATAGACGTAGTGTGGAGGGTTTTTTAGAAGAAGATTGATAGGAACACTGATTGAGCTGATTGGATTAATTGGCGCAGATTTTTGCTTCTTATTGAAATTACATCCTAATAATTACAAATTGATGGATTCGTGCAATTTGTGTAATTGCCTTTAATTCGTGTACTAAATGACAATTGACATTCTCACCGTTTCGCCAGAATTATTAACCAGCCCTTTTAGCCACAGCATTATGAAACGTGCACAAGACAAAGGCTTACTTACTGTGCGTACGCACAACTTGCGAGAATGGGCTTTAAACAAATATGGCCAAATAGACGACTACCAATACGGTGGTGGCGCAGGTATGGTAATGATGTGCGAGCCGCTTGCAAATGCCATAGAACATTTACAAAAAACTACTACCTACAACGATATTATTTACATGACACCCGATGGCCCAACGTTTAACCAACAAACGGCCAATCAATTGTCTATGAAAGAGAACCTGCTGATTATTTGCGGGCATTATAAAGGCATCGATCAGCGCATACGAGACTTGTATGTTACCAAAGAAATTTCTATTGGCGATTATGTGCTAAGCGGTGGCGAATTAGCCGCAGCAGTTGTTGTAGACGCTATCGGCAGATTATTGCCCGGCGTACTCAACAATGAAACCTCTGCCCTATTTGATAGCTTTCAAGATAATTTATTAGCCCCACCTGTGTACACAAGACCTGTAGAATTTAAAGGCTTACAAGTGCCAGACATTTTACTATCTGGTAACCCCAAAAAGGTAGAAGATTGGCGCCACGAACAAAGTGTACAACGCACTAAAGAAAGACGACCAGATATACTTGAGTAATTTGTTGTTAAAATCGCTAGAACGTTTCTACAATACCGTATACATTTGCGGCTCAAAATATTGCTCATCTTTCCACGTAAAGATGCAGTAGTTGGTAAATAACTGGTTACTGGTTACTGGTTACTGGTTACTGGTTACTGGTTACAGGTTACTGGTTACTGGTTACTGGTTACAGGTTGCTAGTTGCTGGTTACTGGTTACTGGTTGCTGGTAATTTGTAACTAGAAACTAACAACTATAAACTAGCAACTATAAACTATAAACTAGAAACTAGAAACTAGAAACCAGCAACTGTTTCTTTGCGTAATATCGTTCTCACCATGCAACAAAAAATTCAATCGGCATTAATTTCTGTTTTCTACAAACACGGTTTAGCCCCGTTGGCACAAGAGTTACAAGCCCAGGGTATTACCATTTATTCTACCGGCGGTACACAACAGTTTTTAGAAGATGCAGGTATTGCTTGCGTACCTGTAGAAAGTTTAACCACCTACCCTTCTATACTTGGTGGCCGTGTTAAAACCCTACACCCAGTTGTGTTTGGCGGCATTTTAGGTAAAAGAGACGATGCGCAGCACGTAGCCGAAATGATGCAATACAACATTCCTGAAATAGACTTGGTGATTGTGGATTTATATCCATTTGAAGATACACTAAAAAATACCACAGAAGAAAACCTGATAATAGAGAAGATAGATATTGGTGGACCAAGCATGATACGTGCAGCGGCAAAAAACCATAGAAATGTAACGGTAATTGCTGCCAAAGATGACTATGCAGTATTGCAAAACATGTTGCATGAACAAGCCGGTACAACTACATTAGAACAGCGTAAAACCTTTGCTGCCAAAGCATTTGAAGTGGTAATGAACTACGATATTGCCATTAGCAATTACTTTAACCCTACAAAACAAGTTTCCAATAATGCAGGTTTTAAAGCCCCACATTTGGATGGGTTTGGGGCGGCTGAAGTGTTGCGCTATGGCGAAAACCCACACCAAACGGCCACGTTTTATGGCAACTTGAAAGAAGTGTTTGCACAACTAAACGGTAAAGAATTATCGTACAATAACCTAGTAGATGTAGATGCTGCGATACAAATTATTAGTGAATTTACTTCTACTGAAAAAGGCTTTGTTTTTGGCATTATTAAACATACCAACGTGTGTGGTATTGCCTTGAGAGATACTGTAAAAAACAGTTGGGATGCTGCACTTGCTGGCGACCCCGAAAGTGCTTTTGGTGGTGTACTAGTAAGTAATGGCACAATAGATAAAGCAACTGCCGAAGCTATAAACGAAATATTCTTTGAGGTATTGGTAGCACCTGCGTTTGATGAAGAGGCTTTAACCGTACTAAAAAGTAAAAAGAATAGAATTTTATTGCAGCTAAATAGTCAATGGTCAATAGCCAATAGTCAATCGAAATCACTTCTCAACGGTACTTTAACCCAAGGTACCGATGCTGGCAACTACGCCGAATGGAAAGAAGTTGGCGGTAGGGCAACCACTGCCGTTGAAAGGGCAAATCTTGAATTTGCAAACATCATTTGCAAGCATTTAAAAAGTAATGCTATTGCTTTAATTAAAAACAAACAGTTGGTAGGTAAAGGTTGTGGCCAAACAAGCCGCATCGATTCTTTGCGCCAATCTATTGACAAAGCGAAGCAATTTAATTTTGAACTGAAAGGTGCAGTACTAGCTAGCGATGCGTTTTTCCCTTTTAACGATTGTATGCAAATGGCCCACGCAGAAGGCATTGAAGTGTTTATACAGCCTGGCGGTTCTATAAGAGATAAAGACAGTATTGAGTATGCTGTAACTAATAACTTAGCAATGGTGATTACTGGTTTAAGGCATTTTAAGCATTAATATTTGTGATTTAAAATGATTTTACTGATGTAATGAAAAACCCCATTTCTTTTAAATGAAGTGGGGTTTCATTTTGCGAATCATTCTATTCATTTTAATCATTTAATCATCGATAAAAATGCTTCATACATCTTACGCCAAGGTTGCCATTGTGGTTGCTCGGTTAAAAAACTATTGTGCAAAATAATGGTGCAATTGCCGCCCACTTGTTTTACTATGTTGTAATAGTCTTGCAGTTCTACTAAAGCTTCATCTGCTGATAATTGCTGCTCAAAATAACTATTAGCATCCATCCAACAAAAAGGATGAATTAGTAAGTTGGTTGCTTCATTTCGTTCTAAATCAAACCAAAAAAACGGCGAAGCCACCGAAGCCCTAAAGCCGTTGATACTGCCATAACCCATTGAGTAATCGTCTGTAATACCAATGTTTATAAGCTTTCTGTAAGTTTCGGGCAATGATAGTCTTATATAGTGTTGTCTACTTTTAGTGCATATTGCTTGTGTAATGTGTTCAAGTGTTTGCTTTTCTTGTAGTACTAACACATCATTATCGCCGCTTTGCCACGATGGATGAATTCCAACTGTGTACATGCTGTTGTGATGCCTTATTAATTGCTGCATACCTTTAGATGAAGGCAATATATTTTTATCGTAAATGCCACGCTTTGCCGCTAGTAGAAAAAAGTAGAGCGGTTGTAGTTGGTATTGTTTGTGTAAATAGTTAAGCCATTGGTAAGTATCAAAAGGATCCTTTGCAGTGCCACTATATACATTGGCTCGTTCTATTAGTTTTTCAAAATCGCCACGCATTAAATCTTTAAAAAAGCCACCTACATTTTTTACAATCGATTGGTATTGGTGGGCATAAGCAATATCAATATCGTAAGTTGGGGTAAATTTAAACCGTTGACCGTTGACCGTTGACCGTTGACCGTTTTGGGTAGCCGGCAGCATTGTTACCAAATCTTCTAGCCAAATATTCACCAATGGTAAATGTAAAAATTGATGATGATAGGCTAATGAATTGGTATGTGCATATCTACCATAACTATCTTTTTGGTGAGGCAAATATTCCTCGTAGCGAGTAATGAGATAAAATATGGCAGAGAATACATCAAAGCCATGGCTATCATTTTGCGAAGCGAAAAAACAAATTTGTTCTCTGCAAGTAGTTACCTCAATATCAATAGGTTCAATACCGTTTTGAAACAATAAACCTTGCGGCTGTATATGGTATGCCTTATTGCAAATAGCCTCGTTACTGTAACTAATTTTTACGCCATCAGTTTGTGTAAATAGTTCTTTATCAGTAGTTATAGTAATGGCTTCGCCAATAATACTTTGTATAAAATTGGTGGTGAAATGTAAGCGGGGTGAAGTTTCTATTGTAAACAATACCATTAGCCCAATAATTTAATATAATCTTCGGCATTACAATCAATTTGCTGAAGTATTGCTTTTAATAAAGGACGGGACAAATCTTCATTGGCATAGTGAGGTATAGTTGTATATCTGCCATCTAGGTGGCGATAAAATTTATGACTTCCTTTTTGCCTTATTATTTCAAAGCCAAGTTTTAAAATTATTCTTTCTAATTCCTTGGCACTACAAATTTTAAGTCGGCTCATACGGCTACTAATATTTGTTGTGTGCCAATAAAAACGGGGATATTTTCAATTTCTTCTTTACTCATGTTTTCCAAACACAGGGCTACTACCTCATTAAGGCGCAGGTTTAATTCATCTAATGTATTTGCTTGTGTATAAGCACCAGGTATTGCTGGCACAATGCCCACAAACATATTGGTTTCAATATCCTTTTCTATATGGGCTGTGTATTGTTGAACTTGCATTTCTTACAACTTTTATTCTGGTTTGTAAATATCCTTTAGCGTAAAACTGGTATTTAATTGTGGCAGGTTTACAACATCGGTTTCTTTGCTGTAAGTTTCAGTCATCCATTCACCTTCTGCATTTTTAAAATAAAAAATTACTACTTGCTGCTCAGGTTCTACACACAAATAATAGTGCAAACTTGGTATTTGCTTGTATTGAATAAATTTATCGGTAAGGTCGTATGTGCGTGTACTTTCAGATAATACTTCAACCAATAAAATGGGTTGGTCGCTATAATATTGATGAGGATTAGGATGACAAACCATTACGTCAGGATAAAAGAAATTACCTGATGGATTTTTAACTTTTACTGCTTCAATGAAAACTCTGTAGTCTTGACCTTTTAAAAGCATTTTAAAAAGCAGACAGATGTTGAACGTTATGTCATTATGTTCTATAGATACACCACTCATAGCAATTAAATTTCCATTAATCAATTCATTTTTTAGTTCGCATTTTTCTTCAAACAAGAAATATTCTTCCTCGCTTGCAAATGTTTTTTGAATGATATTTAGTTTCATAATAAAAAACTTTTAGACTAAAAGTACAAAATACCTATCAATTTTTCGGGTTCATTTTTTCCTGCCACATTTGGTTAAATGTTTTAGGGCTAAAGTCAAGGTTGCTTCTATAAGTTGTCCAGCCTTTAAACACTTTATTTACTACCCAATTTTTCAATACACCACTACCTTGGTTCATCATTTTACGGTTAAGGCTCGCAGTTTTCCAAACCTTCCATGCAATGCGTTCTGCAATGCCACTATTGCCTTCAACTACAGCCTCATGCCTATTTTCAAGCAATAGTTCATGTAGGTTAATTCTCACCGGACAAACCTCTGTACAATTGCCACAAAGGGACGATGCATTACTCAAGTGTTTGTAGTCTGTCATGCCACGTAAATGCGGCGTAATTACGCTACCAATTGGGCCACTGTAAGTAGTTTCGTAAGCATGACCGCCAATATTTTTATACACAGGACAAGCGTTTAAGCAAGCACCGCAACGTATGCAGTACAATGCCTCACGGGCTTTGGTATTTTGTAGCAAATTGGTTCTACCATTATCTAGCAATATCACATACATTTCTTCGGGACCATCTACTTCATTGGTTTGTTTTGGTCCAGTAACAATGGTGTTGTAAACCGTTACTTTTTGTCCCGTACCAAATGTTGATAGTAACGGCCAAAACATTGCCAAATCGCTCATCGATGGAATCATTTTTTCAATCCCTACAATTACAATATGCGTTTTGGGCATGCTACAACTAAGCCTTGCATTACCTTCATTTTCAGTAATTGCAATACCGCCAATATCAGCCACAATAAAGTTAGCACCTGTTACACCCACTTCGGCTTCTATGTATTTCTCTCGCAGTTTTTGCCTTGCAACTAGCGTTAGTTCTGTTGGCGATAAATGGCTTGGCGTACCCAATTTTTCTGCAAACAACTTTGCCACATCCTCTTTGCTCTTGTGCATGGCAGGCGTAACAATATGGTAAGGCGGCTCACCATCAAGCTGTTGTATATACTCACCTAAATCAGTTTCTACGCTGTCTATGCCTTTACTTTCTAGGTAAGCATTCAGGTGAATTTCTTCTGTTACCATGCTTTTACTTTTCACCAAAGTTTTGCAGGCTTTCGCTTCACAAATTTGCCCTACATGTTCCAAAGCTTGTTCTGCTGTTTCGGCCCACAACACTTTTGCGCCACGTGCAGTAATTTGTTTTTCAAACAGTTCTAGGTAAGCATCTAAGTTTTCAATGGCCCGCCATTTGGTGTTTTTGGCGTGTTCACGTGCACTCATCACATTGGCAAATTGTTGTTTGCCTTGCGGCACAACTGCATTGTATCTACCTATATTAAAATTAATTTTTCTTCTATGCTCAATATCAGCAGCTTTAATAGTGCTTTTTGCTATAAAAGATGAGGCTGTTTTAGTCATATTTTTTTATTTGGTCACCAGCTTTTGTACAACAATCTAGCTTCGTTGCAAGTTTATACTGAGTTTACGAAGTACCCATTTGTACGTTCAGATAGTTTGCGCAGTTTTTACCGAAGCGAATTTACTAATTGTACACTCATTACAATTGTAAAAGTGCATTTGTTACAATAATTAAAGCTATTTAGCAAATCAATCATGCCAATCAAGTAAATCATTTAATCAGCGGTGTATCTTTGTACAATGTCAGCACCACAAAATATTCGTCATCTATCATTATCAGAGTTAGAAAATTATTTCACAACTATAGGTCAGCCTAAGTTTCGTGTTAAGCAAGTTCACGAATGGCTTTGGCAAAAACACGCCCATAGTTTCAACGATATGACCAATTTAAGCAAAGACTTACGCAATAAATTGGCATCAGAATTTAGCCTACCTGCCCTGCAAGTAGAAACGGTACAAAACAGTGAAGACGGTACCATTAAAAGCCGCTTTAAAACCAGCGATGGTCACATGATAGAAGGTGTTTTAATACCAACAGAAGCTCGTAAAACAGCTTGCGTATCATCGCAAATTGGTTGCAGTTTAAGTTGTAAGTTTTGCGCTACAGGTTATATGGAAAGACGCAGAAACCTCAGCTACGATGAAATTTACGATCAGGTAGTTTTAATAAACCAACAAAGTGAAGCTGCTTACCAAAAAAAGCTATCAAACATCGTGTTTATGGGTATGGGCGAGCCGTTGCTAAACTATAAAAATGTATTAAAAGCCATAGAACGCATTAGTGCAGAAGATGGTTTAGGCATGAGCCCAAAACGTATTACAGTTTCTACGGCAGGTGTTGCAAAGCAAATTAAGCAACTTGGTGACGATAAAGTAAAGTTTAAACTAGCTCTCTCATTACACGCTGCTAACGATAAGAAGCGCAATGAAATTATGCCAATAAATGAGAGCAACAATATTAGTGTACTGATTGAGGCATTAAACCATTTTTACAAGCAAACAGGTAACGAGATTACATTTGAATACATCTTATTTCAAAACTTCAACGACAGCCAAAAAGATGCAGAAGAACTAATAAAAATCTACCGCCAAGTACCAGCAGATTTAGTAAATATTATTGAATACAACCCTATTGATGCCTTCAAATTTCAAAAGCCAAATGAAGATGTGGTTGATGAATTTATGAGTATTCTAGAGAAAAACAGAGTAAACGCAAGACTAAGAAGAAGCCGAGGAAAAGATATTGATGCTGCTTGTGGGCAGTTGGCTAATAAGGGGTAGGTAAATTGCTTACATAACAATAAAAAAGCGGTTGTAAAATTTACAACCGCTTTTTTATTAATTAAATCTAAATTATCTTTTTAGGTAAGATACATGTGTATAAGTTAAGCCGTTACCAGCATATGTAACTTTACATGTAATGGTAAAAGTATTATCACAAGATGAAAAAGTACCAGTAGCGGTTATTGTAGAATTACCACTACCATCATTAAAATAGTTTTGTTTCGCTATTGTAACACTAAAATTAGCAGGGTTAGACCAATCCAAAGTAGCTGTTAAACCAGGATTCAAAGAACCATCAGTAGACCCAAAAGGACCCCAACCATTATCTGAAGTTGCCCCCATATTTTTAATGATTACTGTTGCAGAAGTAGCATTAATTGGTGTCCATCCAGAAATACTAGCAGTATAATTTGGTTTTGTACTAGCTGATCCATTGTAAGTATCTGTTGAACTAGCGTAGTTTCCTATTAAATTAGCAGCAACAACATCGCAATAACCTTGCATAATCAACTCAAAAGAATCTTTTAGATTAACTGTATTAATTCCAGAGAATTTCACTTTCACTGTATCCTTTCTACCAGTTGGAAAGCCTGAAAATAAACCTTTGAATGAAATAGAATCAACCGAGGTACCAGCTTTAATAGTAATTGTAGCAGGTGCATTGTATTGAGTTCCAGCTACTGCTTTATTAGAGGCATAAGAAAGTTGGATTGTTCTGTCAGAATTGGTAACATTTGTTAACCCAACAGGAATCATAAAAGGATCATTGGTACTCTTAACATAGTATGAAACACGGTTTATACCATTTGTAGGAACAAACGATGCTGCAGTAGGTGCTACTAGAGCATCCTTATCTACGGCTATATTATTCTTACTACAAGAAAAAAAAGTTGTAGAGAATAGAGTGATGAGCATTAAGAAACTCATCACTTTCGATTTATTTAATATTATTTTTTGCATTTTTCTAATTTTAGATTCAAGACTAAGGATTTTGATCAGCGGCAGACATTGCTGGGTTATTATCAATTTCTCTTTGAGGTATACGCATTAAGAAAAGTGGACTTGCATCTGGCAATTGATATACCACAGGGTTTAAACTAGGTGCACCATGATTACCTGTACCAGTAATTCTATTCAAACCATTTTTTGTCCTCTTAACATCAAATAATGAAAAACCTTCACCCCATAACTCTATACGTCTTTGCAATAAAATCTCAGAAACTAAAGCTGTACCAGAGAAAGCAGCTGCAGAATATGAAGGGTTTCTTGCTGTTAATAAACTTTCCAAAACAGTTCTGGCTGCAGCATCTTGCCCTTGACGAGCCAAAGCTTCTGCCTCAATTAAATACATTTCTGCCACTCTCATATATAAGTAATCAGCAGCCCAACTACCTGAAACTGGTACTTCGTGTTTGATCTGAGTATATGGTGGAATTTGAGTAGATGTAGATGTAGGTAGAGCAAATACACCTTTTCTAGCATCTGTTGCTGGAATTTGATCATACAATCCTTTTGGTATTTTTTTCTGACCACCTAAACCTGCATACCCTGCTTGACTAGCATCTATATGTGAGAAGAATGATGCGTATATTGTAGCTTGACTGGCTGGAATTAAAGAACCCCACATCCACTCACTGTTACCAATACTAGAAAAACTTGCTCTATTCACATATGCAGCAGCATTCATAAGCGTGTAGCCAACCTTAGCTTTATTAGCATAAGTAGCGGCAGTAGCCCAATCCTCCATTACTAAGGCAACTCTCGCCCTGATACCTCTTGCAACGCTCACGTCAATATTAGTTTTTGCTGGACGAGCTTTACCGTTTAATAATGTTTCAGCTAATGTAAGATCTGCAATAATTTGAGTGTATACGTCAGATACTTTACCACGTCCTTTATTTTCTAAACTTATGGTTGTATAAACAGGAACACCAGGCTTACTTTCATTACCCTTATAAGTCTGTTGGAAATTATTAATCAAGTTAAAGTAACACCAAGCTCTTGCTGCTAGCGCCTCACCTTTAACTCTTTCAATATCGGCAGCTGTAGAACCAGCAATTTTTGCAGGATCAGATGCATTATCTAACAAAAGATTGCATTGTTTTATTATGTCATAGTAAAATGACCAAGTTTTATCAGAACGTGTTGCTCTAGTTGCATTTTGCCACTCGGTATACTGATAATCAGCATTAAACCAACCATAACCAGAGGTATGAACAATCATATCATTACCCATTAAATCATTAGCTAAGTCAATAGCTTTTTGACCAAAATTGTCATGATTCGTACTTCCATTACCTCCAGCGAAGGCAAATAAAGAAAGGTATGAACTAGTTTGAGCAGAGTTCACAGCAGATATTGATCCATAAACTAAATCTGGTGTGATAGCATTAGATGGAGCTACATCAAGATAATTCTTATTACAACTTGTTGCAAAAAGCAAAATTGCCGTCGCAAACATTGTTGATTTAAAAAAGATAGTCTTCATAATTTTTTTTTTAATTATTATAATTTAACATTAAGGCCAAATGTTATTGTTCTGTAAGGAGGATAACCAGATCCAGGATTTCCACCGAAATCTTGTTGAGGATCACCACCTTTTTTAGCCGTAAATATGTATGCATTATCAACGCTCGTAAACGCTCTAAGGTTGCTTATAAATAATTTTTTAGCCACACTTTTTGGTAAATCAAAACCCAAATTGATGTTTTTAATACTAATATATGATGCATCAATTAAAAAGCGAGAAGAGGCATAATCTTGACCAGATGCAGTTTGAACACGTGGTACGTTAGTTACATCACCAGGTTTTTGCCAGCGCTTTAAGATATCAGTGCTCCAAGCAGTACCAGCAGAACCATTAGTCATTAAACCACCATAGTTACCATCATAATATTTACCACCATAAGAGTAGGTTAATAATACAGTTAAATCGAAGTTTTTGTATCTAAATGAGTTTGTAAATCCACCAGTAAATTTAGGTATTGATGAACCGCCTACATAATAGAAACTAGCTTTTGAACCATCGGTAGTTAAATTTCTTACACCTGTAGCTTTACCATCTGTACCTAATACATCTTGGTAATACAAGCTTAAACCAGTTGATGGATCTACACCAGCAAATTCACGTAACCAGAAATCATATATTGATTTTCCTTCAGTATACTTTTTATTACCAGTAACAATACCCGTAACTTGTTGTGTAGGTGGAAGTTTAGTTAACACATTTTTAAAGGTTGTAATATTGAAATCAATTTTCCAGTCAAAATTCTTAGTACGCACAGGTGAGTAACCAAGAGTAATTTCTAAACCCGTATTTTTTGATTGACCAATATTTTGGTATGTACCACCACTATAGCCCAAAGCAGGAGGAAGTGGTACTAAGAATAATAAATCTTTAGATCTTCTATCATAAACCTCAACAGTACCAGTTACTTTATTAAATATAGTAAATTCAATAGCACCAGTTAAATCTGCGTTACTTTCCCATTTCAGGTTTGGATTTGCCAATCTAGAAGGAGTAGAGAAATTACCTACGCCATCTGCAAAGTAATAATTAAATCCTTGGTAATATAACTGATTTCCACTAGCATCTGAAATTTTATTATTACCAGACTCACCATAACTAGCTCTTAACTTTAAGAAATTAAGCCATTTAGTATTTCTAAGAAATTTCTCATTGGTTGCTACCCAACCAACTGAAGCAGAATAGAATGACCCCCATCTTACACCACTTGCAAAACGTGAAGCCCCATCAGTTCTAACACTACCTTGTAGGAAATATGTTTTATTGAAGTTATAATTTACACTTCCAAAATAACTTTCAATACGTTCATTGTCCTCGTTTGAACTTGGCGGAGCTTCAACAACAGCTGCGTTATCTAACGCTGTTTGACCAGGATAACTGAAACCTGTTTTTGTAGCTGATAATTGGGCAGTTTGGAATTTATAGTTTTCATGACCAGCTAGTGCACTTACATTATGATTACCAAAATCTTTATTCCAACTTAACACTTGGTTAGCAGTTAAAGAAGTTTGTCTAGTAGCCGAAATGGTTGATCTACCTTTAACACCGGCAGCATCACCATACTGGCTATTTTGATATGTAGTTGCATTATTTTCGAAATAATTTAAAGAAACACTTGTTTTGAAAGTGAAATCTTTTAAGAATCGAGCTTCTGCATAAGTATTAACGTTACCATTAATTCTTTTTTGGTTTCTTACATCTAAAGTAAGTGAACCAACTAAATTAGAATTTGCTGCATATGGACGAGAACCCATTTGTGTTGGAGTACCAAAGTCCAGAGTTGGATTACCGTTAGCGTCTTTAACTATATCGCCATTAGTTGTATTGTGCTGGTACACAGGATAAATTGGTCCCATATAACGGCTGTAATAAAACGGGTTAGATGTGGCAGTACCACCAGCAAATAAACCATCTCTCTGATCGCTACTACCATCAAAATTTAAACCAGTTTTTAACCAACTTGTGGCTTTTGTATTTACTGTAGCTCTGAAGTTGTAGCGTTTATAACCAGAGTACTTTGCTGTACCTTCTTCGTTTAAAAAAGCACCACTTATGTAATAATCACTTTTTTCATCAGCACCAGAAATGCTTAATGTAGGATTTAATCTTTGTGCATTTTGAAAAAGAGCATCAGACCATGACTCATTCCATAGTAGTTGCGCATTAGAGTTTAATTTACCAGTTGTAGGATCTACTAAGGTATTACCAGCAACATTATAAGCATTATAAACCAAACCAGTTGAACTGGTTAACACATTAGATGCACTTTGGCCAGCTTGAGTATAAGTTTGTCCGCTTCCATAATAGTATGAATTTCTAAACGCTTCCCAAAACAATTCATAATATTCTTTAGTTCCAAGTCTATCATATTCAGGAATACCACGAGTAGAAAACCCTTCTCTCATTGTAGCATTTACGGATGGACGACCTCTTTTACCAGTTTTTGTTGTTAACATAACAACGCCATTTGCAGCTCTAGAACCATAAAGGTTTGCAGCAGCTGCATCTTTTAATATTGTTATTGATTCAATATCATCTGTAGATAAAGCAGAAATAGCACCATCGTAAGGAACACCATTTAATACATAAAGTGGTGCTGATGAAGCATTTACAGATCCAAAACCTCTAACAATGATACTTGGTGCTGTACCAGGCGCACCACCACCATTTGTAGCATTAACGCCTGCAACTTGTCCTTCAATTGCTCTTAGGGGGTTTGTATTTTGTTGTTTTTCAAAAACCGCAGCACCCACGGTACCCTCAGAACCTGTAAACGAAGTCTTTTTTACAGTACCATAAGGTACATTAACTACAACCTCTTCTAGTGTTGTAGAAGTACTTTTAAGAATAACTACAATTTTAGCCGAAATTGTTACTTCTTGACTTGCAAAACCTACAGAAGTAATTGCTAATGTTTTTGCATTTGCCGGAACCGTAAAGGTAAAGCTACCATTACTAGTTGTTGAAACCCCGACTGTAGTTCCTTTCACGAGCACCGATGCATTTGCAACAGGCACTCCTTTTTCGTCAGTTACTTTACCCGTAACTGTTTTGTTTTGTGCCATGGCAAATGTTGTAAACACTACCATAACCAAAAGCGTTAGAAATTTTCTCATTTAAACTTGATTTTTTGGTTAAAAAAAACTTGTTAAGTTATCAAAAAGTTATTTAGTTCCTAACAAAATGTTAAGAGCGTCAAATATAGTAGTAAAGACAAACATTGTTAAAGAAATGTTGCAAACGGTTTAGTAAGTTAATGTTGCAACATGATCTGTTTTAGATAATTTCTACTAAAAAATCAAAAAAAATAAATCAAATCATAATAAACCAAGCGTTTGTTAACCAACTATCAAAAGACAATGAAAAAAATTACAAGAACCGTAAATAACGCAAAAAAGAGGCTGTTCCAAAACAAAAAAAGGGCAGCCTCTTTTTTATGGATTTTATTTTG
>JASGCX010000089.1 GCA_030053925.1 Flavobacterium sp. | reverse complement strand
CAATAATACAAAATATTTTCGAAACTATCACTAATTTATGCTCTTATTAATAGTTTAAAGGCTTTTGCCAAAGTATTCTTAATAACCAAGGCTACACAAAAGGCTTTTATATTCTTCTGTAAATGTTTGCTTGAGACGATGTGTTTGTTGGTTATTGATATAAGTGCTTACTACATCAATTTTATGATTGCTAACCGATGCCGCAAAATATTTGTCTGCCCATTCAAACTGTGTTTTTTGAAGCACGGTTTTGTTAATCCAAAAAGCACTTTCAACTTTTAGCAATTCCATCTGCTTTGAAATACTATTATCAGATTTTAATAGCATTAAAACACATGTAAATGCTCATCGTAACCATTTATTCTGTCAATATAAATGCCTTTTTCTTTAGCATTGCTGACGATATCTGCGCATACTTTTTCTAACACTAATTGCTTTAATAAGGGCATCCTATTTTTTTCCAAAAACTGCATGTATCCATATTTTGATGTACGACATGAGAATAAACTTGCAACGATGTTCAATAGATTTAAAGAAGCTGGTCACAAAAAAATTAGCTTGCAAATCCTACAAAATATAGGTTCAAACAACTTTTACACCTTCTTGATTAATAGTTGTTAAATGCGTTTGATAATCTAAACCAATACGATTGTACACATCTTTCATCACGGCTTCAACGGCTTTGGCAGTTGCTGCATCTTTACTCAACATAAAAATAGATGGGCCGCTACCGCTAATGCCACCACCTAATGCACCTGCATCTTTGCATTTTTGTTTTACCTCGTTAAACCCAGGAATTAAAATGCTACGAACGGGCTCAATGATAACATCTTCTAAGCTACGACCGATTAAGTCGTAGTTGTGCTGAATAAGACCCGCCACCAAACCTGCAATATTGCCCCATTGCTTAATGGCATCTTTTAGCAACACATTTTGCTTTAAAATTTGGCGAGCATCGGCTGTACGCACTTCAATTTGGGGATGCACCACTGTTACGTGTAAAGGCGGTGCATCGATACTGATAATATCTAAAGGAAAAATGGAACGAATTAAGGTAACGCCACCGTAAATGGCAGGTGCAATATTATCGGCATGTTTAACACCGCTAGCTACTTTTTCGCCAAACATGGCAAAGCGAACCAAATCGCTTTTTGAGAAACGATTGTTTAGCAACACATTGGCTGCAACAACAGGCCCTGCGGCACTTGCAGCACTAGAGCCAATACCACTACCAGGTTTGATGTTTTTTTTGCTGATTAAAGTAAAGCCTTTTACGTCAGTACATTCCTCTAACATAGCTAGCAAAGCCGCACCAGATACGTTTATCTCAGGATTGGTAGGTAGGTTAAAATCATCGTTGTTGATAATTTGCACGCCTACTTCATTGCTCAATGAAACGGTGAATTCATCAGTAGGATTGTTGAGTGCAAAACCCAATATATCGAAGCCGCAAACCACATTGGCAACAGTGGCAGGTGAAAGAACAGAGATAGACCTAGCCCCCCCACCCCCCAAAGGGGGGATTGCGGAAGTCTCGTATTGTTTAATCATATTTTTCATCTTATCAAGTTTTCAATTCCCCCTTTGGGGGATTTAGGGGGCGGTTATATTACCCTCATTATATCTGCAAAAACGCCACTTGCTGTAACATCGGCACCAGCACCGGCACCTTTTACTACCATTGGTTGTTGGGGGTAGCGTTGGGTGTAAAATAATACAATATTGTCTTTGCCATATAAGTGATAGAAATCACTGTTAGCAGGGATGTGTTGTAAGCCCACAGAAGCGGTACCCCCAACCCCCGAAGGGGCACTTTCAAAAACTGCAACGAACTTGAGTTTACAATCTTTTGCTGCGGCGGCATTGTACAATGCTTTAAAATGCGCTTCATGTTTTTCCATGGCTACATAAAAATCGGCTACGCTACCATCAAAACATTCTGCTGGTAAAAAGCCATTATTGGTAATGTCTTCCATTTCCATTTTGTTGCCAGCTTCACGAGCCAAAATCATAATCTTGCGCATCACATCGGTACCACCTAAATCTAAACGAGGGTCTGGTTCGGTATAACCTTCATTTTGTGCTTGTTTTACTACTTGCGCAAATGGTTTGGTGCCATCGTAATTATTGAAAACGAAGTTTAAAGTGCCTGATAAAACCGCTTGAATTTTATTGATTCTATCACCACTTTTTATCAAATCATTCAGCGTGCCAATAACTGGCAAACCCGCACCTACATTGGTTTCAAATAAATATGGCACGTTGTATTCTTTGGCTAAAGATTTTAAATGCTGATAGTTAGTATATACACTAGATGCCGCAATTTTATTGCAAGCAACCACTGCAATACTTTTTGATAACAATTGCGCATAAACACCTGCAACATCTGCATTGGCAGTAACATCTACAAACACGCTGTTACGTAAGTTTTTGGCAATAATACCATCCACAAAGCTTTGTAAACTCATTGCTTCAGCATTTACCAACGCATCTTTCCAATTGCTTACATCTATCTCGTTGCCATTATCTGCAAACAACATTTTTTTGCTAGTGGCAATACCTGTTACACGTACTTGCAAGTTTAAGTTTTGCAATAAATAAGCTTGCTGTTGTTGTATTTGAGCTATTAATTTACCACCAACATTACCTGCACCGCAAATAAATACATTGAGTTGTTTGTAGGATGTTTCAAAGAAGGCTTCGTGTAAAACGTTGACTGCTTTTTTAATATCGTTGGAAGAAACAACAGCCGAAATATTGCGCTCTGAAGAACCTTGTGCAATGGCACGAATATTAATACCATTTCTACCTAAAGCACTAAACATACGGCCAGCAATACCTGGGTGGCTTTTCATTTTGTCGCCTACCAATGCAATAATAGATAACTCTTTTTCAACCCTAAGTGGATCAACTTTTTTGTTTAACAATTCTATCTCAAAAGCCTTATCTACAGCGGCTTTCGCTTTATCAAGATCAACTGTATTTATTGCTACGCAAATAGAATGTTCGGAAGAACTTTGGGTAATTAAAATCACGTTTACTTGCTCATTTGCCAAAGCCTCAAATAGCCTTTTAGAAAAACCTGGAATGCCTATCATACCACTACCTTCAAGGCTTAATAGGGCTAGTTGGTTAATGCTAGAAATGCCTGTAATGATGCCTCCATCTGCTGAAGGGGCGGTAGTAACATGCTCTATAATTGTTCCTAATTCTTTTGGCAAAAAAGTATTTTTTATCCAAATAGGAATATTCTTGTCCATTGCGGGCTGAATAGTAGGTGGGTAAATAACCTTAGCCCCAAAATGCGATAATTCCATCGCTTCACGGTACGATGTATGAGGGATGGTTCTTGCATTAGCTACCCAACGTGGGTCAGCCGTCATCATGCCCGTTACATCTGTCCAAATTTCTACTGCCTCGGCATTTACTGCCGCAGCATAAATTGAAGCTGTATAATCGCTACCGCCACGGCCTAAGGTGGTAGTAAAACCATTAGCATCGCTAGCTATAAAACCTGGTGCTATAAATAAAGTATTGCTAGATGCTGCAATTATTGCTTTTATACTATCGGTAGTGGCTATAAAATTAACCGCTGCAAAACCAAAATTACTATTGGTTTTAATGGCTTTGCGGCTGTCTATCCAATCTATTTTACTACCAGTTGACTGAATATAGAAGTAGATAATTTTAGACGATAATAATTCGCCAAAGCTAATAATGCGGTCTTTGGTGCGGCTAGATAATTCGCCCAAGCGAAAAACGCCTTCGCAAATATCTTCAAGCTCGTTAAAGTTTTGTTTTACGCTACTAATGCAAGCACTTTGGTTGTTAATTGGCAATAACGCTTGTGCGGTTTCTATATGCCTTTTCTCAAGGTTAAGTAAGGTTTCTTTGTATTGTTCTTTGGCATTTGCAGCATCTGTACCAACCGAAATTAGCAAATCGGTTACACCGCCTAAAGCCGATACCACTACAATGGTAGATAGGTATTGAGGTTGGTTAACAATGTTAATTACTTGTTTGATGTTCTCTGCATTGGCTACCGATGTGCCGCCAAATTTTATAACTTTCATGTGTTTATGTTTCTGCATCTGCTACGTGCTATTAATTCAAAAGTTGCTTTGAAAATGTTACGTAAATGCGGTAAATGTAAATGTTGTATTAGGTATATCCTTGTAAGATGTAACAGCGTTAAGCCCATGGGGTAATATAACAATTTTCAATCCGCTTAGCGGATTGTTGTAGTAACAATAGTGGTAGCAGCAATGGTTGCAATTGCTCTAAAGAAAAACGATATTTTTTGCTGTTTTTTCATGTAAACGCAGCTAAGGTAAGAGATTATACAATAATCGTTGATAATTTTTATTATTTTTATAGCCTCGATTATTGCAGCCATATTTATTAAAATCAAGATTAAACGCTATTTCTATGCACACTGCTTCAGGACTGCAACCTTTTAAGAACTTAGTAGGTATTAAATTTCAGTTGTACAACAGTTTATTTGGCTCTTTACCGTTTCATAGAATTGAAAAAACGGGTATTCTAGCCTCGCTGTTATTGGTAAATTGTGAGGAAGGCTACAACAAAAAGCAAAGCCCAATAGAAATTATTGACGAATTTTTTGCGAAGCAAACCACCTTTGTAAAAGATGAAGAAAAGGCCGACCAGTTATTTCGCTTTGTGCAATACATAGAACGCCAAGTGGTATTGTTTGATGCGCTTGAAGATGCCGCTTTTACGCAAGTAAACGATATGAATGGTAAGGGTACACTTAAAAACCTTGAGTTTTTAGTAGATCAAGAAGGTGGTGCAGAAGAAGCGCTTGCTAAAAAGCTACAAGACTTTAATATTCAGTTGGTTTTAACAGCGCATCCAACACAGTTTTATACAGGTGCGGTTTTAGGAATTATTAACGATATTTCTAAGGCTGTAAATACCAACGACGAAACCAATATTTACACCTATTTACAACAGCTAGGGCGTACACCATTTTTTCAAAAAGCTAAACCCACACCATACGATGAAGCGTTGAGTTTGTTGTGGTATTTAGAGAATATTTTTTACCCCGCCACCGGAAAAATTATCAGCAATCTTAAACGCTCTTACCCTGGTATGATACCTGCTGAAAATCCCGTGATTAAAATGGGATTCTGGCCAGGTGGCGATAGAGACGGTAACCCTTTTGTAACAGCCGATATTACCGCACAAGTAGCAGATGCTTTACGTATTGGTATTATTAGATGCTACTACTTAGATGTACGCAGATTAAAACGCCGCATGACCTTTAGAGGTGTTGATGTGTTGTTAAATAATTTAGAGAAAGTCTTGTATGACCATTTAATTATTCCAGGCTACCAATCTACATTGACTAAAAAAGACATTTTAGATGTGATGGAAAAAGTACGCTACTTACTCATTTACGAGCATAACAACTTGTTTATTGAGTGGGCCGAAAACTTCATTAATAAAGTTCAAGTATTTGGTTTGCATTTTGCATCGCTAGATATTCGTCAAGATAGTAGGGTTCATGTAGATGTTATTGATATTTTGGCTAAGAAAACCAATGTATTGCCTAGTAATTACGCCGCACTAAGTGAAGCCCAAAAGATTGATGCGCTATTTGCTATTTCAGAACAACCCGATAGCAGCGTGTTAACTGATAGTGTACATAAAGACACGCTAAAAGTAATTGGCACCATTAAAGACATTCAAAAAGCCAATGGCGAACAAGGTTGCAACCGCTACATTATTAGCCAGTGTAATAGCACTGTAAACGTGATAGAAGTGTATGGACTGTTTTTAATGGGTGGCTGGAAAGCCGAAGAACTGAGTGTTGACATTGTGCCATTGTTTGAAACAATAGACGATTTACAAGCAGCATCTGGAATAATGAAAACCCTTTACGAGCATCCGTTGTACAGCCAACATTTACAGCGCCGTGGCAAAAAGCAAACCATTATGGTAGGCTTTAGCGATGGCACAAAAGATGGTGGTTATTTAATGGCCAATTGGAGCATTTACAAAGCCAAGGAAGAACTATCTGCCATTTCTAAGCAATACAATATTGATGTGGTATTTTTTGATGGTCGTGGTGGCCCACCGGCACGTGGTGGTGGAAAAACACACCAGTTTTATGCATCAATGGGTAAAAACATTGCCAATAAAGAAATTCAATTAACTATTCAAGGGCAAACAGTAAGTAGCAATTTTGGTACAGTAGATACGGCTCAATTTAATATGGAGCAATTGCTAAATGCAGGCTTAACCAACAATATTACTGCGGCTAAAGAAATTACCATTTCTGAAAAATCAGAGGCTTTGGTAAAATCGCTTGCCGAGAAAAGTTTTCAAAGCTATATTCAGCTAAAAGAACACCCCTATTTTGCCAATTATTTAAGCCATGCAAGTGCTTTGCGTTTTTATGCGCAAACCAATATTGGCAGCCGTCCTGCAAAGCGTGGTGGCAGTACCAAACTAAGTTTAAAAGACCTTAGAGCCATACCATTTGTAGGTGCTTGGAGCCAATTAAAACAAAACGTAACGGGCTACTATGGGCTTGGTACAGCTATGCAGCAAATAGAAGCCGAAGGCAAGTGGGAAGAATTGACTTCGCTATACCGTAAATCGTTGTTCTTTAAAACTTTGCTCGATAACTCTGAAATGGCCATGCAAAAATGCTTTTTTCCATTAACGGCATTTTTAAAAGACCATAAGCAATACGGCGAAATTTGGAACATGGTACACGATGAATACGAATTGACCAAAAAATACCTACTAAAATTATCTGGCAATACTACATTAATGGAAGATTTTCCTATTGATCAATTGTCTGTACAAATGCGTGAACGTATTGTGCTGCCATTAGTAACCATACAGCAATATGCCATTACCAAAGTGCGCCAGCTAGAAGAAGGATTAATTACTAACGCACCCATAAAAGCCACTTACGAAAAGCTAGCCATGCGTTGCAGTTTCGGTATTATTAATGCCGGTAGAAACTCTGCGTAAAACTGGTTGTATGTAACCAGTTTTAAAATATCTATGTAACATCGGCGCATGTTGTTTATGGGGCTTTTATTGTAGCGAAATTTTTGGTAACAAAAACATTTAACAGTGCTACAAGTATTAACAGCAATGTGTTTTGTAAGTATTTTAAAATCTAATGAACAAGCTAAATGGTAAGGCACTCTTAAATTTTTGACAATGCATTTACTAAATATTAGCGTGGCAAGATTTTAGCGTAAGTAGGTTTAAATTTTTAGAACATGACTATCCAAACGGTTATTAGCGCCTTTACCATTGTTATGTTTGTAGTAATGATTGTTATCTTCTTTCTTAAAAAGAAAAGCACCTAAACATAAGTTGGTTTAAGTGCTTTTATATGTTGTAAGTATCGTTTCTTAATCAGCTTCTTCAAGTGGTGGTAGCGGATTTCTTCTAGTAGGTATTACCATATCTTCTTCATCGCTCAAATACACCCAAAAGTTGTGTAGTTCAAAAATATCGCCTGGCACTTTGCTGCCACCTTCTTCATTTGGTCTATCGTAGCTACCCAATAAAGTACCATGGTATTTTATTTCAGACAATTTTTCTGCGTGGGTAAGTGTTTTAAAGTGTTCAATAGTCATATTATGTTGGTTGTATTTTGGCGGTAAAAATAGTTAAATTACTAGGTAAAAGCGCAGCTATGTTTATAGCTTTTCAACAATTTATACTTAGCCTGTTAATTGTTGTATGGTATTAGCAACAAAAAAAACACAAATATTGCGGGCTGTAAAATTTTATGGTTGTTTTAAAACTATGCTTTCTTTTTAGTGTTTTTGTTGGCTTTGTAGCGCATATCGGGTGTGCCATCTTTTTTTGTAGGGCCAGTAGGTGTAGTAGCAGGTGTAGCTGTTTTGTTTTCTTTAAAGCGTTTGTCTGGTGTACCATCTGCTTTTAATTTAGTAGCGGCGGCATCTTTTTTTGCAGGCGCAGCAGGCATTGTGGCTGGTTTTGCTGGTGCAGCAGTTTCTTTTTTAGCGGCAGGTGCAGCTTTAGCTTTTTCAGCGGCTTTATGTTGTGCAAAAGATGCAGTAGCAAAGCAAGCAACTGCTAACAATGTGGCAAGAACTTTTTTCATGTTGTTTAATTTTTTAGACAACTAATGTACAGATGTTTGGTTGAAAGAGGCGCACAACCCTTTAAAATAACCTTAAAGTTTATAAATACTAGTTCACTAAAAGGGTACACCATGCGTTGCCTTTATCAATTTGCTCGATAGCCACTTGCTTTTGTGAATGGTTTTTAAAAACAAATACGTAGAATAATTGCCGCCAAATAGCCTTTGTACAAATCGGCCAATCAATAAGCGTTTGGCAAAATGGGCTTTCCATTGTTTGGTAAAATTTACCTCCATCTCTTTTCTGGAAATATCATTTTGTAGGTACGCTTTAATTTGGGTAAAAGCTAGTTTGCTGCCATGCATGGCCATGCTCATACCATTGCCACAAAGTGGCGTAATCAACCCTGCGGCATCACCAACCATCAGCATGTGATTTTCTACGGTTGCTTTTTGGCTAAAGCTAATTTGCGATATTGCTAGTGGCTCTTCGTATAAAAATTCAGCAGATGTTAATATGCTTTTTAGTTTGGGGTTTTGGTGCAAAATATTGGCTTCCATTTGTTTTATAGAACCTTTATTTGCTTTTAAATTTTGGGCTGTGGTTAAATAGCAAAGGCAATATTTATCACCTTCAATTTTAGAAATACCGCAGTAGCCATTTTTAAAATTATGCAATGCAATAGTATCTGCAGGATGCGAATATTTGATGTGATATTTAATGCCTACATAGTTTTGCAAGCGGCCTTCCTTTTGGTTAATAAATGGGCGTTTTAGTTTTATATCTATATTGCTGCGCTTGCCAAAACTGCCTACAGCAATGGTTGCCTTATGCTGCTGCTTATTGGTACTTATGGCAAACTGCTGATTATTAAACACCACATTTTGCACTTTGGTTTCTGTGAAAATATGCACCCCTGCTTGTTGCGCTTGTTGGTACAATAATTCATCTAGCATAAACCTACTAATACCAAAACCACCAAGCGGCAGTTTAAAATGGTACAAATTACCATAGCCATCGGTTATGTGTAAGGTATTTATTATTGGCAATTGCAACTCGCTAATATTTACACCAATACTCTCTAAAAAATCTTTGCTTTCTAGGCTTATATATTCGCCACAAACTCTGTGAAAAGGGTAGCTTTCTTTTTCGTATAATGCAGTAACAAAGCCAGCTTTGGCGCATTGTATAGCAAGCGTTAAGCCTGCTAGGCCGCCACCAATAATGGCCACATTGTATTTGCTAATTGGCTGCATTTATTTTTTGTAAATAATTAAATAACGAAACGCCCATTGCCAAGTGGCTCTGTATTTTTTTATGCCTGCTTTGGCAAATAAGCTTCCCCATTCTTGCCTAGTAAAACCTCTCAATACACTTAATGGTGCATCGTTTTTTACTAGGTACGACCTTGAGAAAATTTTGGTAATAAATTTGATGGCATAATAAGCCAAACAATTTCTTTCTAAATCATTAATAAAAAAGCCAAGCTTACTGTTTTCTTGCATCCATTGTAATTGCGCCGTTAATTGTTCATCGGTAAAATGATGGCAAAATAAACTGGAGAAAATGATGTCTGGTTTGCTGGTAAAATATACTTGCTGGTAATCGCTCACAATCCAATCTGTATTCTGTTGCAGAGTTGTTTTTGTAGCTGCAAAATCAATGCAGCTTTGCTTTATATCAATACCTGCAAAATGTACTTTAATGTGGTGTTGCTCGCAGTAAGTGTTAATGGCCATTAAATTATCGCCACCACCACAACCAATTTCGCACACATGAATCTCTTTCAAGTTGCCTATTAATTGCTTGATGCCTTTTATAGTAATAGTATGCCCACCAAGCAAGGTATTGATGGTGTTTAGTTCTTGCATATTACGTTCTACGTCTGCAAAAGGAACTTCCTCTGCATCTAGTAACTCTTGTAGGTATGAGCGTTGTATAAATGTCATAATCTTGTTGCTATAAAAGTTTCCATAGTAAGACCTGGACCAAATGCTACGCCAAAAATATTGGCACCTGTTGCTATTGGTTCGTCCATCATGGTTTTTAATACAAATAATATAGTGGGGCTACTCATGTTGCCATAATCTCGTAATACTTGTCTTGAATATTGTAAGTTGGTTGTGGCTAGCTGTAATTTTTGTTCTATCAGGTCTACAATTTTTCTACCACCAGGGTGCACACACCAATGCGTAATGTCGGCTTTAGTCAAGTTGTTTTGCTGCAAGGCACTGTGTAGCAATGCCTCAATATCATGTTGTATTAGTTGCGGTACGTAGCCACTCAATGTCATTAAAAAGCCATTGCTACTTATTTCCCATGCCATATCTTTTTTACCTCTATAGGCAATTTGCGAATAGAAGTTTTGTAGCGTTAAACTATTGTTTGTTTTAAGCGTATTTGACAGTAATACCGCTGCGCTACCATCGGCAAATAACATGCTACTTGCTGCATTATCTGGCGTAAATGCTTTTTGAAAATGTAGGGTACATAATTCTGTACATACCACTACCACATTGGCTTTGGTGGTACTGCTATCGCAAATCATTTTGGCTAATTTTAGCCCATGAATAGCTGCATAGCAACCCATAAAGTTTACCGATGTACGAAAAATATTGGGCAACAATTGCATGGCTTCGGCTACTTGTAAGTCTAAGCCCGGTGCACTCATACCTGTGCAACTTACCGTTATTAAATGTGTAATTTCTTGTGGTGTAATTATGCCATCAATACATTGGTTAATAGCATCTAACGATAGTGGCAAAGCCGCTGCCCCATAGCGTTGCATACGCACATCAACGCTAGGAAAATCAATATCTTCTGTTTGTGGTATAAAGGTCCAATCTGCTTTTGGTGTACCATAATCTGCCACGCAAGAATACCTTGTACTAATATCACTTTGGTGGTACAAAAATGCCAGCTTGCGTTTGTCATTTGCATCTAGCCCATACATGTCTTGCATAAAATGCAAAATGCTTTCCTGCCTATGCTTGTAAGTAGGTACTGCTGTTGCTATAGAAACAATATTTGTCAAAGTTGGTGTAGCATTAAGTGTGTAATAAAAGCCAAATTGGTACAAGTACTTGCTAGCCAATTTAACTGCATAGTATGTTTAAAATCTGCGTTCCTATCATCTTGCCATACCTTATGTAGCCATTTACTCACATAAACGATAATGGGAACAAAAAATAGAGCCAGCAAGCCAAAAACCGCCAATTGCTGCGTGCTATAAAAATAACTAAACAATAACCCCGCCACAATGCAATACATAGCACCACAAAACAAAAAAGTACCTTTAATGCCTAGTAAAATACTAATAGTTTTTACACCATCGGCTGCATCTTGCCGGTGCTGATACACCTGTGTAATAGGGTAGAAGCCCCCAATTAAAAACGCTGCGGCTAGTGCAGGTTGCCAAGGCATACTAGTGGTTAGGCTGCTACTTGCACCATGATACACCATAAAAAATGCCAACGCACCTTGGTTAATAATTACCGTTGCAAAACCAATAATAGGGTATTGTTTTAAGCGAATACCTCTATAACTGTATAGCCTTGAGCAAATAATATAACAACTATAAGCCACTACAAAAGGCAGCGATATAAACAGCGATAACGCCATGCCTACTACATCCATACCAATGCTTACCCAAAACAGTTGCTTGGTAGGTTGCATTGGTTTTTCTATACCGCCAATGCTGCCCTCATCTCTATCCATATAACTGTTGTAGCCATTGCTTGCTGGGTAAAGTAGTAAATGCAGCAAGCCAAAAATAAGTACCGCCCTATACCAATTAATATGTGGTACAAACGATAGTGCAAACCAATACACGGGCATTAAAAAATAAGAAAATGGCAAGCGCAACAACTGCACCGTAGACTTTTGAAGCATACATAAAACTAAGCGTAATTATAAAATTGCAGCCACATTTTTTAATGCCGTAAAAAAAATATTTTTAAAAAAATTGTAGCTAATTGTGTGTTATATTATTTGGTTCCTTATATTCGATTGTTGGTATAAGTAAACGCCTTTTATGGTGCTAAACCAGGTGCTTTGTTTAAATAGTAAGCAGGGTATTATTGGGCAAATGGTTTGCCGTTAGGCTGGCGAGTATTTGCCTAGTTGGCAAATGTTACCCCGTTGGTGTAGCAAGCATTTTCTCAGATGGCAAATGCTTACTAGGAAAGAGTTATAAAATTGACGGAGAAGAAATGAGGTGTGAAATTATAGGTAAACAGCAATTGGTAAACATTATAAGTTCATTAGACAATTTATGGGAAAATGGGCAATTAGAATGGGTGGATATATTAAAAAGCGAATAGAGAAATGTTGAAAATGAAGTAACTAAATTTTTTTTGAGATATTTATGGGTTCGCATATTTTTGGGTTGTGTGCAATTATAGCGACACCCTAATGATAGAAACAGAAATAACCATATCACTCTACCGAAAATCTGATTTAGATTCGATTACACAGGTAATTTGTAAAAGGAAAATCGAAGCACCAATATTTATTCTTGAATATGAAAATCATTATCAAATAAAACTTTCGAGTAACTATGAGCAATGGGAATTAGACACTGCAATAATAGAATGTTTTCCAGACTATGAATTTACTACTGACATAGCAAGCGGCAGGAAAGAAATTAGAATACAAATAGCAAGGTATCAGTCTGAATTTTCGACTGATGGATGGGGCAGACAAATTGAAAACCCTTTAAATGAAGTAAAGTATCTTATTAAAAAGGCAACTAAAGCACCAGAAAAGTTCAATCCGAAAATAAAGGTTTTATTTGAAGACAGTAATCAAGACTATTGCATTAATATCGTTAATGGAATAAATAAAGCATCAGGAGAAAAAGGTTTTTTGCTTGTAAATCATTTCAAAGAAAGAGTTGAGGAGGATGTAACTGCTGAAATCTTTAAAGACAAACTTTACAAATCACAAATTAATGCTTTTCACTATGGATTTTTTAAACTTCAAGAGATAGTCAATAAAGACTTTCAAGATTATCAAGAATTAAAAAAGAAAAAGTTAAGAGAGGAACAGAAAATTCCCCGAAAAATCATAAGAGATTTTATTACTTCCTGTAACAGTTTTGACATTGATGGAATAACTAAAAATCTTGCTGAAAACTTTGTGTATGAAAGGCGAATAAATTGGCAAACAGAATTGAAAACAGAAGGAATCAAAGAATTTATCGAATTCATTCAATCTGCAAACCAAGATTTATGTTCAAAAAGTTTTAAAATTAGGTCGCAGTGGAACTTTAGTCCTTATAGCATTTCGATAGGAGTTAAATTCTTTCCGACATTGACAGACAATGCAACAAACAATTTTTTAAAATACAAGCAGTTGTGTTTTGTTCTAAAAAGCAATAAAATTGAAAGTTTAATAGAAGATAAATAAATAAGGCACACAACATTCTTTTTAAAATTATGTCGGACAAACTAAAATAAAAATCTACGCTATGCAGTTTGACAAAAAGAAATACGTTTTTCTAAATAAAATTATTGACAACGAACCACTTTTTCCGCCAAGACCAGGAAAAACTTCAATTGGTTTATATCCACAAAACAAAGACAAAGTTTTAGCGAATGAAGTTTGGTATGACAAAATATTTATGCCATTAGCCAGTGAAATAAGAACATTAAAAAACATCACTTATGTCAGCGATTCAGTTAGAGAGGTTTTTGACAACGATATAAAAGTTGCAGATAAACTTTGGAACTTGAGGGACGAAGTAATGCCAGAAATAGGAATGCTTTTAATGAGCGGTGGGCAATCATATTTATACTTCATACACAATGACAGAGAAAAGAAAAGTGTAACAGTTTCTGTTTTCGTTGCGTCAAAGGATATTTGGATGAGTTATTCAATGGTTTGGTGGGACTACGGTGTAAGAGGGATAAAAATAAATGAAGATTATTCATTTGACTGTATGGCAAATGAACCGAATTATAATGTTTCATTTCCAGCACAAACTGTAGTGACATTTTTATTATTTAAAGAATATGCAGAATTAGAAACAAAAATTATTCAAAAAGGTCGTGAGCCAAGAGTTGTATTAAATAATGAGAAGTATGTTACAGATTTGGACTTGCCAATAAAAATTATAGACTCAACGTGGTTTACGACTTTAATAAAATCAGACTCTTTCAAAGTATCAGGACACTTTAGACTTCAACCTTATGGCGAAGGACTAAAACAAAAGAAACTAATTTGGATTAGTGAATATCAAAAAGACGGAATTATTCGAGAAGCGAAAATGCTCAAAGCCAAAGAATAACTGCACACAACATTGGGTTTTGTGCAAGTTGGGCAGAAGGAATAACAATGAGCATTTTCAGCACTACTCTACTTTTGTTCGGGCTAGACAAACAATATTCAACATTAGTTCTTATCATCAACATTTATTAACTTTACTCAGCAGCGGTTACGGGCAGAAGGAATACTAATACCCAACCTGCACAAAGCCCTAGCGTTGGCAGAAATTATATGGAGACCCTCGACTACAAAAAATATTACAATCTTGAAAACTATCTAAGGCAGACAGTACACGACACTTTTCATAAGAATGGTTTCATTGACGCATCTGACTTTTTTTGTATTATCATTTGGAAAGCTAATAGAGCCAAATCAAAAATTGCTAACAAACTTTATAAGGTTGAGCCAAACTTAGAATTGTGTTGCAGACAATTGACACAACGTTTATTTAAATCAAAATCTCATAAAGACAGACTAAAACTATTGGTCGATAATTATGAATTTCGATTACCAATGAGTTCTGCGATTTTATCCATTTTCTATCCAGACGATTTTAGTGTTTATGATGTGAGAGTGTGTGAGACATTACCACAATTTTCAAACTTAGTTTATACGACAAATTTTGAAAATTTATGGGTTGGTTACAGTAACTATATTAAGGCTGTTAAAGACTTCCATCCAAGAGAATTAAGCTTAGTTGACAAAGACCATTTGCTGTGGGGAAAATCTTTTTACGACCAACTTCAAAAAAATATTTCTTCAAACTTTAAATAATTTTAATGAGGACACTTATTTTAATCTTGTTTTTAATTCCTTTTATTTCATTTGGACAAAACAAACAATACACATTTGTTAGTGACTATCAAATTGACAAAACTTATAACGGTTCTAAAAAAGAAGGTTTTAAAAAAGCAACTATTTCATTCAGTGACCCCAAGCTAATTACTGTTGACGGAACTGACTTTGAAAATCTTCCAAAAGGTTATATAACTTTTAAATTTGAAGGACTTAGCCAAATGAAAGAAGAAATTATTTTTGTTAAACGTATGAATGGACTTGACGCGTATGCTATAACAAATACACAAGTAGGCAATGACATTATTTATATATCAAAGCATAGTCATAAAGTAGGGGCTAAAACTTATGACTATACAATTATGTGGGGAAAAACAGAAGATATTAATATGTGGGGAAGGCCAAAATATTACACAACGTTTCATTGCAATTTGAAAAAATAACTTCTACCAACATTAGGTTTGGCAATATTGGGGCTTCACGAATATAGCCTCAGCTAATTGCAAAGCTGGTCTTCAGTTCGGGCTTCACGTTATATATTTGGCTTATAAATAAAACATCTGCAATATTGCAATCATTGAGCTTCGGTTACGGGTAGACGGAACTCAAAGGCCTCAAAAACGCCAACCCCTAGCGTTGTACGCCATATTATTTGACCACTCAAACTTGTACAA